>NZ_JAPDHR010000021.1:0-80843 GCF_030063005.1 Dehalobacter sp. | reverse complement strand
AATTGATTGAAGTACTGGGGTAAAAGACCTTTGTATTTTTATATTTGTAGTACAACAAGAGCAATTATTGGTAAATCAATTTTATAACTGTAAATTAAGGATGAGTTTTTACACGGTCTGTCCATGGTCGTCTCTGAATATGGGGGCAGGTCCGTCGCCTAACAACGAATTTGCAAAATCTGAGAGAATATGAATGTAATAACCAGACTTCGGCAATTCGCAGAACGTTACTGTGAAATACCATGCAAAAGTGTTTTGGAAGAAGATGTAAACAACTGGTTGATAACGCATAATATGTGGTATAATAAGAAGTAAGGAAAGTAAGGAATGGAGTGATTGTAATGGAACTTGCTAGGATAACCTCAAAAGGACAAATTACAATACCAATAGGAATAAGGAAGAAACTCAACTTAAAAGAAGGGGATAAAGTTATCTTCATTGAAGAAGGCGATAAGATAGTCTTTGCTAATTCCTCCATGATAGCATTGAAAGAAATACAAGAAGGAATGCAAGGGGTAGCTGAAAAGCAGGGTATTTATTCTGAAGATGATGTTAATAACTTAGTTAAAGATATAAGAAAAGAGATTTGGGAGAAGAAATATGAGAATCATGATTGATACCAATGTGCTTATTTCGGCTATTCTTTTCCCAAAATCTCAGCTCACTATAGTAATTCAAAGTGTAACGGAAGCTCACACCCTTGTACTCTGTTCACATATTATTGAAGAACTTAATGAGATTTTTAAAAAGAAATTTAGAGAGAAAAGTCATTTGCTTGATAAGTTTTTGAGTAAGGTTGCATTTGAGCTAGTTTACACACCTGCTGATATTAATTCCGCAAACTATCCTGATATAAGGGATAAGGGGGATTTGCCGATTTTAGTATCAGCTTTATTGTCGGATGTAGATATTCTAATTACCGGGGATAAAGACTTTTTTGAAGTGGAAATTGATAAACCGGAAATTGTTTCACCTAGAGAATATTTAGAAAGATATTAATTTAGTCAGTCTTTGGGGCGCATGGTACTTCATACGAACAGCGAATTGCCAACACTTAGGAAAGATGCATCAAGTCGAGAAGCGTCGGCAATTCACGGAACGTTAAGCGACAGACCATGCGGAACCGGGCATCCTTGCACGGATCTGAAAAGTTTTGTGTGTGCTTGAATTAATGCGCATCTGTAGGATATCAAGGACAAGGAGGATATATTGATGTTCCAAAAACAAACAAAAGCACTCATTTCTATAGTTACCTTGTTTTTGGGTGGCGTTCTATTTGTATATGTAGGATTTTTTAGAGGTCGTGATATAGCAATAAGTGTATCAAGACCAGAGGGTGCAAATGGATGGACAACATCCCAAGAATTAATTTCAAGTTGTATATATTTTCCGATAATAATAGGAGTGTCCTTAATTTTACTATCAATAATCTTTTCTTCTGTATTATTTATCCACTGGATTAATAAATCTAATTAATTCGATTCTTTGTTTGTATACCATGTTGTACAAAGGGTACATTAGGCAAAAGGAGCGATAGCCATTAAAGCTATTGCTCCCATAAAATATTTAGCCTTGTTTTACATCAATTTTGGAGTTTACACAGAATTTGGGATACACCCAATCTATACTTTTCCAAGCCTATTGACCAAGGTTTATTATCTGGTACTGTCCACCAGACCATCCTAAACCACTTGAAACTTGTAATTTTAAACCTTTTAGGTTTTTAGGAATTTCAAATACAATATATCCACTTTTGCTTGTTCCCGGGTTTACCTGGGCTAGAAAGAAACTATTATCGGCGTTTACATACATGTCTGCTTCAGCCATAGCAGAATATTCTTTGCCTTCAGCATCTTTTAACTTAAATAAACTAGTATCAATGGTACGAGTCTCTTTATCATTGTTTGATACCTTTACTTTTATTAGTAAATATTCATTTTCGGTTGTTTTTTGCAAATATTCATTTTGCCCGATTTTAGTGCTCCTTTTTACCTCGCTTGCAGAATACCCAATATTTCCTGCCTTAACCTCATCATTTAGCTTATATTCCTGGGGAGTGGAAGTTTGAGGGGTAGACGAATTTGGAGCGGGAGTTGGAGCAGGGGTAGACTGACCGCCACTACATGCTTGGACAAGTATGATAATTACTATGATACATAATAGCCAAAACCACCATCGCCTATATATGGATTTATTTACCATTATATTGCCCCCTAACATTAATTTGTAATATTTATTATTTCTCAAAACATTCTTTTTGATTCAGAAACAATATATCTTGGTTCCAGCCTAAATTATGCAAAGCATTTTGTAATTATTCTAAATAAGCTGGTTATAGAAAAATATATGAATATTATTAGCTAAGCAGTTTATCTTTGAAAATAATGTTGAGGTGCAATACTATGGACAAATATACAAGTGAAGAATTAGAAGAAGCTCTACAAATTGTTTCTTCAGCTATCAGTAGATGTGAAAAAATACAGCCAAAATTTGTTGAGGGTACCTCTCAGTACACACTTCTTAAGAACAGGATAAATGCATTGTGTATTTCAAAATCATTGATAACAGATGAAATTAGTAAAAGAGGTTGCAATAACAATCGTATAAAGTTATTTACCAATGAATTATGATATTCGAGGAGTGGGTAATGGAAACAACCTGTTTCCCACGGGGAGGTAAGGATAGGAAATGAATATGAAGAACGAGCGGACGCCGTCTAAAACATTGGATCACGGACCTTTCTACCACGGCACAAAAGCCGACCTGAAGGCGAGAGACATGCTGGAACCTGGCAATAGCTCTAATTATGGCGAGAGAAAGAAGGCCAACTACGTCTATCTGACTGCCACATTGGATGCGGCAACGTGGGGAGCGGAACTGGCAGTGGGCGACGGACCCGGTCGAATCTATCGTGTAGAGCCCACAGGTCCCATCGAGGATGATCCTAATCTGACGGACAAGAAGTTTCCGGGGAATCCAACGAGGTCCTACCGAACCCAACACCCACTACGAGTAATGGGCGAGGTTTTGGACTGGAAGGGGCACTCTCCGGAGGAGCTCAAAAACATGCGAGATCACCTCGACAAGCTTAAACGGCTCGGAATCGAGGCAATCAACGATTGACTGCGTGATACTAACCTTTCTTTTTCCTTTCAGAGTAACATAATAAAAAAAACGAGCTCCTTAATTTTTAATCAGGAACTCGTTTTCACTCACTTAAGGTTTGGCTATATGAAATTAGCATCATTTTTCATCACGCCCCTTTTTAGGAGATTTTTTTGAGGACATTCTTTGACTCAGAAGCTTTTAAAGATTCAAGCCCAACTGAAGCGAGAATTTCTTCAATTATATTAATTTGTTTCTTGCTCAAATGCACACCCCCTTTCATAAAACCTAATGATACCATAGAATATATAATTTGACAAGATAAATTTATTCGCTAGACAAGTTAAATGAGCGTTAAATGAAATTGATTGCAAGGGCCGCGCCGTTCTGGCGCAAAAAAAGTGACCTCCAGCTCCCCAATTTTGGAAGGCGATTTTGATAGGTTTATACTCAAGCCTTCACCATCCGAAGCCCGTCTACGTATGCTGTAATTAAAGCTACCAAAAAGGCGGGAATCAAAATGGCAGCTCAAATTCGTCAGCGCTGACGAATTTAACCTACTACCAGGCTCTCCTCCTTCTGTGGATTATATAACCGTCAAAAAACCGGCAAACCAAAAAGTGTGGCCAGACTTGATCCGGCGGTGAAGGAAAAATGCAATAAAGACGCGAGCCGGCTTGCAAAGGTGAGTGTAAAGGAGTTTTATAACCTAAGGTTGACAGACAGCCTGTATAAGTGCCAAAATAGACCAGGTAAGAAAAAAGGGAATACATAGATCAAGATCACAGATAAGGAGACCATATGGCAACCATTCAATTTATTCTTCAATCCATTATTTTAGGCATCGTGGAAGGGATCACGGAGTTCCTGCCGGTCTCATCGACAGGCCATTTGATTATTTTTCAAAATTTAATCAACTTTCAGGGTACCAATCCGCATTATGTGGAAATGTATACGTATGTGATTCAGCTTGGAGCGATTTTGGCGGTCATTGTACTCTATTGGAAGAAGATCAAACAGACGTTGGTGGATTTCTTCCCGTCAAGGGTCGGCTACCAGGAATCCGGACTGAAATTCTGGCTGATGATTGTGCTGGCGTGCATTCCTGGCGCTACGATCGGGATTCTGTTTGACAATACCGCGGAAAAATACCTGTTTTTCCCGATTCCCGTGGCGATAACGCTTTTCCTCGGCGCAATCTTAATGATCTACGCCGAGAATAAGCTTAGAACAAAGGCACCGGTTGGACGGGACCGGGACTTGAATGTTTCCCCAAGACAGGCGGTTATGATCGGCTTATTTCAATGTTTGGCCGTTATTCCGGGGATGTCCCGTTCGGCATCGACGATTATTGGCGGATGGGTAGCCGGGCTGCCGACGGTAGCCGCCACGGAATTTTCGTTCTTTCTGGCGATTCCGGTGATGATTGGGATGAGCCTGCTGAAGGTTGTAAAAATTGGCGGTCTGGCTATACTTACTTCGCAGGAAATTTTGTCTTTGGCTGTCGGCTTCATTGTATCCTTCCTGGTTGCAGTCATCGTCATCCAGAAATTTATTTCGTATTTACAAAGAAAACCGATGCGGATTTTTGCAATCTACAGAATGATATTTGCCGTGTTCGTGCTGGCAGCTGGATTAGCCGGTTTATTCTAAATCAGCTTGTTTTATCCGAATATCATCCTGAAATCTATCAGACAACCAAATATCCGGCCAGTATTTTGGGGATATCCATCATCGAACATTCAAGTTGTTTCCGGGTATTTTTTGTGCTAGAATAAATAGGAATTGGAAAATTAAAGCTGATGATCAACCCAGTATGTTAATGGGTCATACAGAGAGGGGAACTGCGTACACGTGTGTACAAAGCTGGAAGTTCTCTTGATAGTTAACAGAAACCCAGTTGTGAAGTGAGATGAATAATCCTACGGCTGTCTCACCGTTATCTGAGCTTGAAGCGGCGTATTCGCAATTAAGGTGGTACCGCGGAAGATATACTTCTTTCGTCCTTAGATGGACAGAGAAGTATTTATTTTTTTCTGCAGAAAGTATTCTTTAATGAATCAAAATGATTTGAAAGATATCAAGGGAAAAACTTACAGGAAAAAATGGTCAAAATATTAAAATAAGAAATTAAGGATAGAATGGAGCGTGTAAATGTGCAGACAATCGGATTTATTGGAACAGGCAATCTGGCTTCGTCCGTGATTAAGGGGTTATCTCAGCAGGACACGGATTTCCGGATCATGGCCTATGATGTATTTCAGGAGAAAGCGGAACTCCTGGCCCAAACGTATGGTGTTGCGAGCGCTTCTTTTGCAGAAACTATTCAGGGATCAGATGTTATATTTCTGGCGGTAAAGCCTAAAGATATCAAAGGTCTTCTTGACCAGCTCGCTCAGTTCAATCTTACAGGAAAGCTTATTATTACGGTAGTAGCAGGAATAGGGCTGTCTGTTTACGAGCAGGCGCTTCCGGGCATTGCCGTGATCAGGGTCATGCCCAACACGTCCAGTGCGGTTCTGCAGGCTGTATCCGGATTGGCCAGAGGACGCTGTGTCACGGACGGACAGGCAAAAACGGCTGAGGCTATCTTTGCTGTTTTAGGAAAATTCCTGTGGATTAGCGACAGCAAAATGAATGCGCTGACTGCCGTCAGCGGCAGTGGCCCGGCCTATTTCTATTTCTTAACGGAACTGATGGCTCTGGCCGGTGAGAAGCTTGGCCTGACGAGGGACGAAGCTGAATTTCTGGCCGCAGAGACCATGGTCGGTGCAGGGAAAATGCTTGCGGAGAGCGGCAAAACCTCGCTGGAATTAAGAGAAGCTGTTACATCGCCGAACGGAACGACCTACGCGGCGCTGGAGAGCTTCCGGCAAGCCGGGTTGGCAGATATCGTCTATCAGGCTATGGAGGCGTGTGCCAAACGGGCTGAAGAGATGGAAGGAGAGTATGTTTGAATGAATACCCTGAAAAGGGCGGTTTTAAAAATAGGCAGCAACAGCTTAAGCCTCGCGGAAGGCGGCATTGATGAAACGGTCATCGATCAACTGGCCGGGGTCATTGCTGAACTGAAAAAGCAGGGAACAGACTGCATCCTGGTTACCTCCGGCGCTGTTGCTGCCGGGATGGCCAAGATGAAGCTGAAGGAACGTCCGAAGGATATTGTCGGCAAGCAGGCCACGGCGGCTGTTGGGCAGGGAATATTGATTGAAAGGTATTCGTACTATTTTGAGAAATATGGCATGAGCTGTGCCCAGGTCCTTCTTTCCCGGATCGACTTGGTTGAAGCCGAACATTACCGGAATGCCAAGAATACCTTGGAAAAACTGCTGAACTTCGGAGTTGTTCCGATCATCAATGAAAATGATACCGTGGTCTTCGAAGAATTATGCTTCGGGGATAATGACAGGTTATCCGCGCTGGTGGCGGGAATGATCAACGCAGATCTATTGGTCCTTCTTACGGACGTCGACGGTTTGTTTACAGCCAATCCAGTGAATAACCGGGAGGCTGTACTGATTCCGAAAGTAGAGAATGTGGCAGAGGTAAAAAATCTGGCCGACGGCACAGGGTCTGCGGTTGGGACCGGAGGCATGGTCACCAAATTAAAGGCTGCTGAAATGGCAACACGGTTCGGGACGCCGACCTTTCTGATGAATGCGTCAAGAATTGCCCAGATCAAAGACATTGTCGAAGGAAACTATCCCTTAGGGACCTATTTTCCGCCGTTGAAGCATAAGCTTAATGGAAAAAAACGCTGGATGGCTTATGCAGCATTATCGATGGGCACGGTTATCATTGACGCTGGTGCCGAAAAGGCCCTGCTTCATGACGGCAAGAGCCTGCTCGCTTCCGGAGTAACCGGGATCGAAGGATTTTGGGAGCGCAAAGATCTGATTAAAATTGTGAATAACCGCGGAGAAGAAATTGCCCGTGGTATTACCGAATTCAGCAGTGAAGAAACTGAAAAAGTCAAAGGATTCCACTCCGAGGAGATACGCAGGCTGATTCCGGAAATTAAAGCAGAGGAACTGGTTCACAGGGATAACCTGACGATTACGCAGGAATACTGATCAAGAAAGTCAAATAATTCATTGGGCGTCGGCAAAAGAATAATCTTGGATAGCAATGTAATTAAATATATGAGATATTGAATAAAAGAGATATTGAATAGGATGTACGGGAGATTGACAGGAGGTTGTTGAATCATGGATTTTGCTGAAGATCTTATCATGATTGGCCAACGGGCCAAAAATGCGGCACGCAAATTAGCTTTTACGGGTACGGAGACAAAAAATAAAGCACTGTTGGCAATGGCCCAGGCACTTCTTGATAATCAGGACGCAATTCTGGAAGCCAATGTGCTGGATATTACGGCAGCGGAGGAAAAGGGCCTCAAGAAAAGCTTAATCAACCGTCTCCGCCTTACCAGCGCCGGAATTGCGGATATCAGCAATGCGATCAAGGAAGTGGTCGGGCTGCCCGACCCTGTCGGCGGCGGAGAACTGTGGAAAAGGCCAAACGGTCTGGTTATTCAGAAGACGATGGTTCCGCTCGGTGTTGTGGCGATGATTTATGAAGCCCGGCCGAATGTGACGGTAGACGCAGCGGCACTGTGTTTAAAATCCGGCAATGCCTGCATCTTACGCGGAGGCTCGGAAGCGATTGAAAGCAATAAAGTACTGGCCAGGGTGATCTCTGAAGCCGCTGAACAGAATGGAATTCCGGAAGGTGCGATTCAGCTTATACCGAAGACGGATAGAGCGTATGCCCTACAGCTGATGCGCATGAATAAATATATCGATGTGATCATTCCGCGGGGCGGGGCGGGACTGATCCGGACAGTGGTTGAAAATTCCACCGTTCCGGTGATTGAGACCGGTACAGGGGTCTGTCATGCCTATGTTGATCTCGATGCTGATTATGAAAAGGCAGTATCGGTAGTCTTTAACGCCAAAACCCAAAAACCCGGCGTCTGCAATGCGCTGGAAACCTTGCTCGTTCATGAGGCGGTGGCGGAAGAGTACCTGCCGATGATTGGAAAAAAATTTAAAGCGTACGGTGTTGAGATCCGCGGCTGTGATAGAGTCAGAAAGATTTTGGATTATGCTGTTCCGGCAACGGAAGAAGATTGGTCGACGGAGTACCTTGATTTGATTATCAGCGTTAAGGTTGTCAACAGTATTGACGAAGCGCTGGATCATATTTATACGTATAGCACGAAGCATTCTGAGACGATCATTACCGAAAACTACACGGCCTCTCAGCGTTTTTTAAATGAAATCGATGCGGCTGCGGTTTATGTCAATGCTTCAACGCGTTTTACCGATGGCGGAAGGTTCGGTTTTGGCGCTGAAATTGGCATTAGCACGCAAAAGCTGCATGCCCGCGGTCCGATGGCTTTGCCGGAACTGACGACCATCAAATATATTGTTTATGGAAACGGCCATATTGTGGAATAGCATCCATGACGCAGACCAAATTTAGGGGAATATATATAGATACTCCAAGTTCTGGTATGAATGCTTATAGGTTTCTTTGTGTATCTTTGTGTTGCGGTCAAATCTAGCGGGTGCTATAATTTTTCAAGGGATATCTTATATTTATTCTGATGGATATTTAGGATTATGAAATAAATATTGACGGTTGTTTTTTACATATTTGTGTTATCGCTGCATACTTTTTACTGTACCGGGACGGCTTTGGGAGATTTCTTTTCCCCGTTTTGATGATCTGTACGTAAAAGGTATGAGACCTTGAACGATTCCATTGGAGGGTGTCAGCACAGTTTGTGTTATACCATAGATAAGTTTCAATGACAGGGGGGCGATATTTTTTGTTTTTTGGGTTTGTGATTGTTGGGACAAAGGCCAATAAGTAACGAAGTTTTTTGGTATATCAAAAAAGTTTAGTGTTTTTTGATATATTAAGAAATGTAGGGAGGAATTCTTTTTTTTTGGACACTGATTGCGAATTTGAACACGAATAGGTACCCTAAGGAGGTAAACAATGAGCAACAAAGTTGAGAATTGTCAATGTTGCTGTAGCGAAGAAACTGACCAACAAAAATTGGACATGATTGCTGAAGTAATAGAAAAATACAAGAATAGAGAAGGAAGCCTGATTCAAGTTCTTCATATGGCTCAGAATATTTATGGATATTTGCCTCTGAAAATCCAGAGATTTATTGCAGAAAGCATGAACATGCCTTTGTCGGAGGTATCGGGCGTTGTTACTTTTTACTCTTTCTTTTCGACTCAGCCCAGAGGAAAGCACATTATCCGTGTTTGCCTTGGTACGGCTTGCTACGTAAGGGGTGGCAAGAAAATTATCGACCGTCTGGAACAGATCCTGAACATAGAAGTTGGCGGAACAACGAAAGACAGGCTCTTCACTTTTGAGGTAGCCCGTTGTATCGGTGCCTGTGGACTGGCTCCGGCGATGATGATCGACGATGTCGTGTATAAGCAGGTTAACCCGGATAAGCTTGATAGTATCCTGAATAAATATAGAAATTAGGGTAGGGCTGGAGGTGAAATAAAGCGCATGAAAATCAATCGTGTTGCTGATTTGGATCAAATTAAAAAGGAATACAGTGAAAAACTGTCCAAGTATAATTATCAAATCCTTGTATGCGGAGGCGCAGGTTGTGTATCCTCCAACTGCGGTGAAGTATCCGCTGCGCTTGTGAAATATCTGGAAGAATACGAGCTTCAGGACAAGGTTGCAGTTAGTGAGACAGGCTGTATGGGAACTTGTGCTGTCGGTCCTGTCCTTCTTATTCTGCCTGATGAGACTTTTTATACGGATGTTAATCCCGAAAAAATGGCCGAGATCGTAAAATCCCACATTATCAACGGTACGGTGCTGGAAAAGTATACATTCTACGATCAGACGCTTGGCAAACACGTTCCAAATATTAAGGATATTGATTTTTTCAAAGACCAGGTCAAAATTGCGCTCAGAAATTGCGGACAGATCGAATACGCTTCGATTGACGCTTATATAGCCAAAGACGGTTATTATGCGATTGCCAAAGCTGTGGGTGGCATGAAGCAGCAGGATGTTGTCGATGAAGTTAAAAAGTCCGGCATCAGAGGCCGTGGCGGTGCCGGGTTCCCTACAGGCATCAAATGGGAAGCTGGAATGAAATCAACGAGCGATCAGAAATTCATGGTCTGCAATGCTGACGAAGGAGACCCTGGTGCGTTCATGGACAGAAGCGTCATCGAAGGTGACCCGCACAGTGTCATTGAAGGGATGATGCTCGGTGGTTATGCGATTGGTGCAAGCATGGGCTATGTCTATATCCGGGCGGAGTATCCGATTGCCGTTGAACGTCTGGGTGCCGCGATTGAAGAAGCCCGCGAGTGCGGCCTGCTCGGAGCGAAACTGTTTGGTTCGGATTTTGAGTTTAACCTGGAAATCCGGATTGGCGCAGGCGCTTTTGTCTGCGGTGAAGAAACATCCTTGATGGCTTCGATCGAGGGCAAACGCGGAGAACCCAAGCAAAAACCACCGTTCCCGTTCGAACGCGGTTTGTTTGGCAAACCGACCATTATCAACAACGTAGAAACCCTTGCCTGCATTCCTCCGATTATTCTGAAGGGTTCGCACTGGTATTCGCAGTTTGGCACTGAAAAGAGCAAAGGCACCAAGGTCTTCGCACTGGCCGGAGATATCGTCAATACAGGTATCGTCGAAGTCCCGATGGGCATGAGCCTTGGCAATATTTTGTTCAATATTGGCGGGGGCATTCCCGGAGGTAAAAACTTCAAGGCTGCCCAGGCCGGCGGCCCTTCCGGCGGCTGTATCACGAAGGAATATCTGAATACGCCGATGGATTATGAAAATATTAGCAAGATCGGTGCCATTATGGGATCCGGCGGACTGGTCGTCATGAATGAGGATACCTGTATGGTCGATACCGCCAGGTACTTCATGGATTTCATCCAGGATGAGTCCTGCGGAAAATGCGTTCCTTGCCGTGTGGGAACCAAGAGAATGCTCGAGATCCTGGAACGCATTACCAAGGGAGAAGGCCAGGAAGGTGATATCGAACTTCTCGAAGAGCTCGGCGCTCAGATCAAAGAAACCGCCATGTGCGGCTTGGGCCAGACGGCTCCGAATCCAGTTTTGAGCACCATCCGGTATTTCCGTGACGAATACGAAGAGCATATTAAGAACAAATACTGCCGCGCCGGCGTATGTTCGGATTTGTTCCTTTCGCCGTGTGAGAATGCCTGCCCGGCAAGCGTCAATGTACCCGGATATATGGGCTTGATCTCGGCAGGAAGATATATCGATGCTTACAACCTTATCAGACAGGAAAATCCGTTTCCGGCTATTTGCGGAAGAATTTGCACGCACCCGTGCGAAAGCAAATGCCGCAGGGCGCAGCTGGACGAAGCGATCTCGATTTCCGATCTGAAACGGTTCGTGGCGGATTATGCGTTCAAGCATGAAGAAGAATTCACGAAAGACATTGTCTTCCCGAAAAACGGCAAGAGCGTCGGCATTATCGGCGCAGGTCCTTCAGGCTTGACTTGCGGCTATTACCTGGCAAGACTCGGCTATGAGGTCGATGTTTATGAAGCAGCGCCTGTGGCAGGAGGCCTACTTGCATTTGGTATTCCGGAATACAGGCTGCCCAAAGACGTGCTCAAGCATGAAATCAAACTGATTGAGCAAGTGGGGGTCAAGATCCATCTGAATACCGAAGTAGGCAATGACGTCAGCTTCGCCGGGCTGCGCAAAAAACATCATTCCATTTATATTGCAACAGGAACCCAGCTGTCCAACAAGATCAATATCCCAGGCGAAGACCTCGAGGGGGTTGTTCACGGCTTGAATTTCCTGCGCAATGTGAACCTCGGACAGGATGTGAAGATCGGTGAAACCGTAGCGATTATCGGCGGCGGCAATACTGCGATTGATGCAGCCAGAACGGCTCTAAGGTTAGGCGCTAAGAAAGTCAATGTTTTGTATAGAAGGACTATTCAAGATATGCCTGCTGATGCCAGAGAAATCTGCGATATGATTGAAGAAGGCATTGAAATTATTCCGCTGGTTGCCCCGACCCGTTTTATTGGCAAAGACAAAATCGAAGCAATTGAATGCGTCAGAATGAAGGTGAGCGGCTTTGATTCTGCCGGCAGAAGAAAACCAAAAATTGAAGAAGGGTCCAATTTCACCCTGAAGGTCGATATGGTCATCCCGGCGGTCAGCCAGTCTTCGGATCTGCCGTTTGTCGGAATGGATGATGTTGAATTAACAGACTGGGGAACTTTTATTACGGATAAAGACACCTTGATGACCACGATGGATGGCGTATTTGCCGGCGGTGACGTTGCCAGAGGTTCCGATGTCGCGATCACGGCAATTGCGGACGGTAAGAAGGCGGCATCTTCCATTGACCTCTACCTGGGCGGCAAAGGCGTGCTGAATAAAGGCGAAAAGATCGAAATTCCTGCGCCGGCAGATCAGGACGAACTCGTTGAGCATGCCAGATTCCCAATGGAAGTTCTTGACCCTGAAAAGAGAAAAGACTGCTTCTGCGAGGTGGCTCAAGGGTACCACAAGCTCAATGCAATTGCAGAATCTATGCGCTGTTTACGCTGTGACAGGAGGTAGGGTAAAGGCATGGTAAATTTAAGAATTAATAACAAAAGTGTTTCCGCTTTGGAGGGCGCGACTATCCTGGAAGCCGCGAAACAGAACAATATTCATATTCCTAACTTGTGCTATTTGGAAGGCGTTCATAAGTTTGGTTCCTGCAGACTGTGCGTTGTTGAAGTCGAAGGGGCCAAGAGCCTTCAGCCTTCCTGCATGGTTACGGTCAGAGAAGGAATGGTTGTTAAAACCAACACCGAAAAAGTCCGGAAGGCCCGAAAAGTCCTTTATGAACTGATTCTGTCCGACCATCCGAAAGACTGCCTAAACTGCGAACGCAATCAAAGCTGCGAGCTGCAGGAAATGGGTAATATGCTCGGCGTCAGTGAAGCCCGTTTTGAAGGAAAACGTTCAGCCGGCTGCATCGACAAATCCCCTTCCATTACCCGGGATATGTCCAAATGCATTCTTTGTCGCAGATGTATCACTGTCTGCAACGAAATTCAGCAGGTTGGTATTCTGAATGCACAAAACCGCGGATTTAAGACGGTTGTCGGTCCGGCTATGGATCTGCCGATCAATTCCGTAAACTGTGCTTACTGCGGACAGTGTACGGTGGTCTGCCCGGTAGGCGCGCTGAAGGAAACCGATGCGATCCAGGATGTCTGGCAGGCGATCAATGATCCCAATAAACGCGTTGTTGTTCAGGTTGCCCCTGCGATTAGGGCTGCAATCGGTGAAGAGTTCGGGCTGGAACCTGGGACACTCGTTACCGGTAAACTCGCTTCTGCTTTGAGAGAACTTGGCTTCGACGATGTGTTCGACACCAACTTTACGGCTGACCTGACCATTATGGAAGAAGGCACTGAATTCTTGACCAGGGTGAAAAATGTGCTGACCGGCGGCCAGGCTGCCCTGCCGATGATTACAAGCTGCAGCCCGGGCTGGATCAAATATGTTGAGCATGCCTATCCGGAAGAACTTGACCATCTCTCGACCTGTAAATCCCCGCATACCATGCTTGGGGCGCTGGCGAAGTCCTATTATGCCGACAAGATCGAAGTGGATCCGAAGGACATGTATGTTGTATCGATCATGCCCTGTACGGCCAAGAAGTTCGAAATTTCCAGACCGGAAATGCAGAACAATGGCGTACCGAATGTCGATGCCGTACTGACGACCAGAGAACTTGCCAAGATGATTAAGGAAGCCGGCATTGATTTTGTAAACCTCGAAGACAGCAAATTTGACAATCCGCTGGGTCTTTCCTCCGGTGCTGCCGATATCTTCGGTGTTACCGGCGGTGTTATGGAAGCTGCCCTGCGTACGGTTTACGAAGTGGTTACGGGACGGGAACTGCCGTTTGATAAGCTCCATGTTACTCCGATCGTTGGCCTGGAACAGATTAAGACAGCGGATGTGATCATCGAGAATCCTGTTGAGGCTTATAAGTTCCTCGATGGAGTTACGGTAAAAGTTGCTGTAACCAGTGGTCTGGCAGGAGCGAAGATCCTTCTGGACCAAATTGCCAAAGGTGAATCCCCCTATCACTTTATCGAAGTGATGGGATGCCCCGGCGGCTGCATCAGCGGCGGTGGACAGCCCAGACCGACCACACCGGAGATTCGTCAGAAACGTCTCCAGGCTATTTATAAGGAAGATGAAGGCAAACAGCTCAGGAAATCTCATGAGAATGAGGATGTCATGAAACTGTATGCCGAGTTCCTGAAAGAACCCAATGGCCATAAGTCGCATGAACTGCTGCACACGTATTATACGCAGCGCGGCAAGTTTAACGAATATCTCTGCAAGTCGTAATCTTGCTATCACAACCAGATTTCTCAATATTTTTGCTGATTTCTTCAAATTATTGCATTCTTGCACAAAATTATTTCGTGCGAGGGATGCAACTTCCCTAGAAAACACCTCGTCAAGAAAGAGCCTAATGCGTAGAATGCTTAGGCTCTTTCTTTTTCTTTCCGAATGTTGTAGTATTAATTCCCAAGGAAACAGTGCAGCTTTAATTCGAGCTAAGGGTAGGTACACCACTTGATGCAAATCAATCAGGAAAAAACGGAAAAAAGGTTTGACCGGCATGGAAATCCACATAACCGGACAAAGCTTCTGAATATACTCAGAGGGGCGGTTTTCCCATCAGCTGTGATTGTAGTTTGGGAATTAGCGGCACGCAGCAGTCTGGTTAATACCTACATCTTGCCTCCGCCAAGTGAGATTTTAAAAACATTTCTGCATATGCTTGCAACCGGGATTTGGGAAGAACATCTGCTGGCAAGTTTGCGGAGATTGGTGTACGGGTTCTTTTTGACGGTTGTTTTTGCAGTTCCGATGGGTATTCTGGTAGGCAAAGTCAGAGGGTTCAGGCATTGGGTGAATCCTACGCTGCATTTTTTGCAGCAGATCCCGCCAATCGCTTGGATCCCGATTTTTATGCTTCTGCTCGGGATTGATGAAGCCTCAAAAGTTGCAGTGATTGTGTATGCCTCATTTTTTCCGGTTTTCCTGAATACGGTGCAGGGCGTCACCAGTGTAGATCCGAAGCTGATTGAAGTTGGCCATGCCTATATGCTTACTCCGTGGGAAATGGTCAAAAAGGTGTATATTCCTTCGGCGGCTATGTCGATTTTTGTGGGTCTGAGGCTGGGGTTAAGTAATTGCTGGCGGGCATTGGTCGGAGCTGAACTGCTGGGTGCATCCTCAGGGATAGGCTATCTGATTATTGAAGGCAGGCAATTAGCTCAGTCCGATAAGATATTTGTCGCGATGTTTACCATCGGAGCTGCCGGGATGCTGATCGACTTTTTCCTCAGAAAGATTGAAAATAAACTGATGCCGTGGAAAAAGATGTATCAGGCAGGTGAGCGCAAATGAATAAGGTTTTAGTCGAAGTCCGTGATGTCGGTAAGGTTTTCCACAGCGACTGGGGAAGTATTGAAGCCCTGAAAGAGGTCAATTTCCGGTGCAACCAATCAGAATTTGTCAGTATTGTCGGAGCCAGCGGGTGCGGCAAAACTACGTTACTCCGGATTATTGCAGGCTTGGAACCCCCGAGCAGCGGAGAAGTGCTGATTGATGGAGAAAACATTGACGGGCCCGGTTATGGGCGTGCCGTCGTATTTCAGGAACCGCGGCTCTTTCCGTGGCTGACCGTTGAAAAAAATACCGCGCTGGGTATCCAAGGAGTAGAGAAACAAGACGAAGTTGAGAAAATTGTCGCCAGCTCGCTTCAGTTAGTAGGGTTAACACAGTTCAGCAAAGCGTATCCTTACGAACTGTCCGGCGGAATGGCCCAAAGGGTGTCTTTGGCGCGAGCGCTTACTTTTAAACCGAAAGTATTCTTGATGGATGAGCCGTTTTCGGCCCTTGATGCCCAGACCAGGGCCAGAATGCAGGAAGAAATCATTGATCTTTGGCAGAAAACCGGAAAAACGGTTATCCTTGTCACCCATGATATCGAAGAAGCACTGACTGTCAGTCAAAAAATCATGATTATGTCGCCGTCTCCCGGTACGATCAAAGAGGTACTGGAAGTACCTTTTGCTTATCCAAGAAATCCTGATAGGTTAGAATTTATCAACATGAGGAAAACTATACTAGAGGCCATTCGCTAAGTGAATCAAATGTTTTCGATAAGTATTAGTAGGAGGATTATCATGAAGAAGTATCTTAAAATTTGTATTACTGTATTATTATCATTATTGCTGCTGATTTCGGTGACAGGCTGTCAGCCGAATACGGCCAAACAGCAGGAAAAACCAAAAATTATTAATATATCGTATTCGACGAAGCCTTTGAACGCCCCGGCAATTGTAGCACTGGAGAAAAAGATGTTTGAAGACGAATTTGCGAAGGATGAAATTCAGGTGAAGTGGTACGAATTGGAAGGTCCGGCAACAACGGAAGCCCTTGCTGGCAAATCAATTGATTTTGCCACATCACTGAATTATGTTTCGGCCATCATTTCGAATGCGAACGGCAACGATATTAAGATTCTTTCAAGCTATTCCAAGTTTCCGAAGGGGATCGGCCTGGTTGCAGCTAAAGGTGGCGAAATTGCATCCGTAGCGGATCTGAAGGGAAAAAAGGTCGCCCTGCAGAAGGGAACGATGCTGCATGAAATGCTGATCAAAGCGCTTGCCGAGGCAGGCATGTCTGCCAATGACGTAGAAATAATCAGCATGGCCTCAGCTGACGCGCTAAACGCGTTGCTGCAAAAACAAGTGGATGCTGCGGTCATCCCCGATCCGCTGCTGACCAAAGGGATTGCTTCCCAAAAAATCACCCTGATCCGGAATGCTGAAGGCCTTATCCTGGGTCAGGCTGTAATCGCCGCGCGAACAGAGTTTATTCAGAAGTACCCTGAAACAACAAAGCGTTTTCTGGAAATTCATCAGCAAATATTGGACTGGATCCAGGAAAATCAGGATGAGGCTTTGCGAATGACGACTGACGCCAATGGAATGGAGCTTAAAGCAGTAACTGCTTTATATCCGAAATTTGATTTTACAATGCCGATTGACAGTCAGGACATTGAAAAACTTAAAGAATCTGCTGAATTTCTCAAAGCGAATGGTTTTATCAAGTCCGATGTTGATCCCGACGAGCTGATCAATCATCTGGTTGATACCGGATATCTTCCCAAATAACCTTAGAGAAAAGACCCAATGTAAAAATAAGGATGATATTTCAAACAGAAGAGTGGTAAAACGTGATAAGAGCTGTAAAAATTCTGATCAACGGCATTGTTCAGGGTGTCGGCTTCAGGCCGTTTATTTTTAAACTTGCCCGGGAGCTGGACATTAAAGGCTGGGTAAACAATTTCAGCGGCGGAGTCGAGATTCAGGCTGAAGGGGAACGGGTGGAAGACTTTATTCGCAGAATCAGAGCAGACCAGCCGGCTTTGGCTGTGATCGTTTCGCTGGAGATAACAGAGATCCCGGTTCAGCATTACCGGGAGTTCACGATCACAGAAAGCAGGGAGTCCGAAGACAAGGATGTTTTGATCTCCCCGGATGTTGCAGTATGCAGGGACTGCCTGCAGGAGATGTTTCACAGTAAGGACCGGCGCTACCTCTATCCGTTTATTAATTGTACCAATTGCGGTCCGCGCTACACAATTATTAAGGATCGGCCTTATGACCGCGAGAAAACGACCATGGCGGGTTTTCAGATGTGCCCGGAATGCCATCAGGAATATCAGGATCCGCTGGACAGGCGGTTTCATGCTCAGCCGACTGCTTGTGCGGTCTGCGGGCCAGCACTTAAACTACTGGATTGTACAGGCAATGAAATTAGCGGCAACGGGATCGGCATTAACTTGCTGCAGGAAGGCGCGATTCTGGCCGTCAAAGGTCTTGGCGGCTTTCATCTTGTCTGTGATGCCTGCAATGATGAGGCGGTCAGCAGATTGCGCCGGGTCAAAGAGCGCGGAGCAAAACCATTTGCTGTCATGGCCAGGAATATTGAAACCGCCCTCAAAGAGGTGACCATAACGGAGCTCGAAAGATCGACGCTTGCCGGTCCCTCTGCACCAATTGTCCTGCTGCCGCGAAAGAAGAATAGGAATAGCCGGATTTCTCCGCAAACGGCACCCGGCCTTCAATCACTTGGCATCATGCTGCCGTATACACCGGTTCATCATCTGCTCTTTCAGGGGACCTATGATTATCTCGTGATGACCAGCGCAAACCTGAGTGGACAGCCTTTAATCTATGACAATCAGGAAGCGTTGGCAGGACTAAGCGGAATTGCAGATTATTTTCTTCTAAACAACAGAGATATTTATCATCCGTGTGATGACTCAGTCATGCAGATGATCGGGGATCGAATGATCTTTATCCGTAGGGCCAGGGGCTATGTGCCGCTGCCGCTATTTTTAAAACAGGAGATCAAAACAACGATTGTCGGTCTGGGCGGAGAAATGAAAAATGCTTTCTGCCTTGCTTCCGGAAAGATGGCTTTCATGAGCCAGTATATTGGAGATATGCATGGATATGAAAATTTGGAACGATTTGAACAGGAGTTATACTCCTTTCAGAAAGTAACGAGCATCGTTCCGCGAAAAGCTGCTTATGATATGCATCCGGAATATTCGACGACCCGGATTGCCCGGTCGATGGATTGCCCGAAATTTCGCGTTCAGCACCATCATGCCCATCTCGTCAGCGTGATGGCTGAACATGGGATGGATGATCCGATGCTCGGCCTGATTTGCGACGGGACAGGTTATGGCGAGGACGGCAGGATCTGGGGCTTTGAGTATCTTTTCGGAAATCAGGAAGGCTATGAGCGCAAAGCACACCTTGAATACTTGCCCTTGCCCGGCGGCGATGCCGGAGCCAAATATCCGCTCAGGATTGCCTATGCTTACCTGAAGAAACTTATGACGCAAGAAGAATGGCAGCAGACGGAACCGCTTTGGACAAAATTATCTTCTCAGGAAAAGAATATCCTGGATGGCCAGCTTCGAAGCGGATTCCAGCTGTTTGAAACTTCCAGCGCAGGACGCCTCTTTGACGCGGTCAGCGGTATGCTCGGAATTTGTACAGAAGTGACATACGAGGGACAGGCAGCGATTGAACTGGAGAGTGTGGCCGAGAAATGGCTGGAAGACGGAAATACGGGTACACAAAAAAACCGGAACGAATTCCTAGAAATAACGCTGCAAGCTTCAATGAGGGTCAAGGCGTTGGCCGCTCTCTTGGACCAATACGAGAAAACCGGTCAGACAAATGCAGAGGGACGCTTGCGTCTTATTGAGCAATATAACGAAATGGCCGGCAGGACAGATGGAAGTTTCTGTCCGGACTTATATCCGGCTTTATATCCAGCCTGTCTGGAGATTTCAGGTGAACCGCAGCCCGGTGTTCTTCACGTAAAAGTGGGGAGCCTCTTAAAAGAGATCTCCAACGATGTGCTGCTTCAGAAAGACCCTGGGGAAGCTGCGCTTAGATTTCACTATTCTTTAGCGTGTCAGATGCTAGAAACGGCGTTGTTTATTGGTCTTGAAAACAAAAAACTGCCGATTGCAGGGGGTGTTTTTCAAAATAAGCTGTTGACCGAGATTCTACTGTTCTTGGCGGGAGAGATCGGGGTAGAGATCCTTTACCCGCAGAAACTCCCGTCTGGGGACGGCGGTCTTGCCTTCGGTCAGGTGCTGATTGCAAATGAGGCACTTAAGAAGGAACCAGTCAGCAATTGACCCTTATTTTACATCTTAGTCGATATTAGTCGCAAGAAAACGCTTCAAATAGAAATTTGAGGCGTTTTTTTTTGCGAACCAAGGAGACTAAAAAGCGGTGACGGCCACAGAGGAACCAAAAATGTTAAGACGTTTGACAAGTATTCGCAAAAAAAGCCCAATTCTGTTAAGTAATTAACAATACTTGATTAATTTCCTATGTCAGTTTAATATTAATGACATTGCAGGTTAGAATATTCAGAAAATTTAAAAACTTGCAAAAAGTAAAAATTGTTGTGTTAAAAAAAGTAAAGGAGGAGAAAAATGGATTTATCAAGACGTAATTTCCTGAAACTATCAGGAGCTTCCTTGGCTTCGCTGGCGCTTGGCCTTGGTTTTGATCCCGACCTCGCTCAGGCTCAGGGATATGCACTTAAGATTGAAGGTACAAAAAAAATTCCGAGCATTTGCCATTTTTGTTCCGGAGGGTGCGGCTTGCTTCTCTATATCAAAGATGAAAAGCTGGTGTATTTAGCCGGGGATCCCGATCATCCGACCAATAACGGGGCACTTTGTTCTAAGGCAGCCAGCTTGAGAGAAGTTGCCTATTCTGAGGCTCGGATTACGAAACCGATGTATCGTGCTCCGGGGGCAAATGAATGGCAGGAAATATCCTGGGACGAGGCTATCGACAAAGTAGCCAAAAAAGTCAAAGATGTCAGGGAGAAAACCTGGAAGGCTGATGCCGATGTCATTAACGCAGCTACAGGGAAGACCGAGAAACTCGCTGTCAACAGGGCTGAGGGGATTGCTGTTCTAGGATCGGCTGAAATCGATAATGAAGAATCCTACTTAGTTAAAAAACTATCAATGCTTTTAGGGACGCCCTATAACGAACATCAGGCCCGGATATGACACGCGCCCACGGTGGCAAGTTTGTCACCTTCATTTGGCCGTGGTGCCATGACCAATTCCTGGCCGGATCTGATGAATGCTGAACTATTCTTAATTGCAGGCTCAAATTGTGCCGAAAACCATCCCATTGCTATGAGGTGGATCAATAAGGCCAAGGAGCGCGGAGCAAAAGTGATTGTGGTTGATCCCCGTTTTACACGGACAGCCTCGCAGGCAGATATATTTGCTCAGATTCGCCCGGGTACAGATATTGCCTATCTGGGGGCTATCATCAATTATATATTGGAAAATGAGCTCTATGATCACGATTATGTCCTTAACTACACAAATGCTCTGTACAAAATAAGCAAGGATTTTCAATTCAAGGATGGACTATTTTCCGGATTTGACCCCGAAAAGAAAAAATACAAAACCGATAGTTGGGGTTATCAGCTAGACGAATCTAACAAACCGGTTAAAGCTCTGGTCCTTACTGATCCTGACAGCGTCTTCAGCAAATTGAAAGAGCATTATTCCCGTTATGATATGAAAACTGCTGAGAATATTACAGGGATACCTGCATCAAAAATTAAGGAAATTGCTGATGCTTTCTGCAGTGCCAAACCCGCGTCCATCCTTTATGCATTGGGGATGACCCATCACACAACGGGCGTGCAAGGTATCCGGTGTTACGGCATTATCCAGCTGTTGACGGGCAATATCGGCAAAGCGGGAGGCGGTATCAACGCTTTGCGCGGCGAGCCGAATGTCCAGGGTTCCACGGATATGGCCAATCTCTATAATAATCTGCCAGGTTATCTTCCGGCCCCCTCCCATTCCGACAAGACACTCAAAGATTATTTGGTACGAAACGGCTCCAACCGGGAAAAACATCTCGTATCGTTATTGAAGGCCTGGTTCGGAGATAAAGCGACCAAGGAAAACGACTATTGTTTCAATTATCTGCCAAAGTATGATTCCAATGTTAATTCAAGTTTGGTTCGAATTTGGGATGCGGTGAATAAAGGCCAATTCCAGATGATGTTGAATATTGGCTCCAATTCATTGGTATCCGTACCAAACCTCGAAGTGGTCCGCCAGGCTTTGCCCAAACTAGAGATGTTGGTTGTCTCTGATCTATTTGAAATTGAGACTGCCCAGTTCTGGCGGGAGCCCGGTGTTGATCCATCTAAAATTATGACGGAAGTAATCTTTTTACCGGCTGCCTTTGTCTATGAAAAAGACGGGACGCTGACGAACTCAGGCCGCTGGGTTCAGTGGAAGGATGCAGCACTCAAGCCCCTTGGCGAATGCAAACCGGATTTGGATATGCTCGATCTGTTGTATAAGCGGGTGAAAAGCTTATATGAAGGCAGTACTGATCCCAAAGACAGACCGATTCTCGATGCGCGCTGGGATTACGGCCATGAGCCGAAAGCGCTTAAGGTTTTGCAGGAATTAAACGGCTATGATGAAACAAGCGGAGAATTATTGCCGACATTAGCCGATTATCTCAAAGCACCGGTCGGGTCAGTATCTACCGGATGCTGGATTTATGCCGGTGTTACCGGGAAAGGCAATTTGGCTGCACGCCGGGGAGATGCAGATCCCTCTGGGCTTGGATTGTTCCGCGAATGGAGCTTTGCTTGGCCGGGAAATATCCGTATTTTATACAATCGTGCATCCTGTGATGCCCAGGGACAGCCTGTGGATCCCAAACGCAAATTAATTTGGTGGGATGCGGCCAAAAATGTTTGGGCCGGCAATGACGGTGCTGACGTAGTCGACAAGACCAAAGGGCCTGACACTCCGGAAGGAAAGCTGGCTTTCCGTATGAATCCGGAAGGAGTAGGGCGTTTGTTTGCAGGCAAATATACAAGCGGGATACCAACAACGCCTTCAGCAGACGGCAAACCGGTTGGCGGCGTGAATGTAGGAGGGATCTGCAACGATGGTCCGCTACCAGAGTTTTACGAGCCGGTGGAAAGCCCTGCGGAAAATATCTTCCATCCGAATGTATCAAGCAATCCGATTGTGGCAATGCCCAAAACATTGCCCGATGTTCAGAAGGTTGGTAACCGTAAAGATTATCCCTATGTGCTGACGACGTATGGCGTAAGCGAACACTTCTGTGCCGGCGGTATCACCCGCAACATTCCGATGCTGAACGAACTGATGCCGGAACCTTTTGCAGAAATCAGCAAAAACCTTGCAGCAAAAATTGGCGTACAAGATGGAGATCGCGTTGAAATATCCTCGGCACGCGGCAAGGTTGAGATTCGTTGTCTTGTCACAGACCGCATTCAGTCGTATGAGGTACATGGACAGCCGACCGAAACGATCGGTGTACCTTGGAGTTGGGGTTTTGCATCTTTAAATCCTGGATCAAGCATCAATGAAGTAACCATCGGCGTAATTGACCCGACAGCAGGAACACCCGAATATAAATGTTGTCTGGTCAATATAAGGAGGGCTTAGAGATGGCAAAAAAAATGATTTTGGTGGACGGATCCAAATGTACCGGCTGCAAAGCCTGTTCAGCAGCCTGCAAGGAATGGAATGATCTTCCGACTGAAAAAACCTCTCTCGTCAAAAGTTATCAGAGTATGGCCGGTTTTACACCAAACACCTATACGTATGTAACATTTGAGGAAAAGTATGAAAATAATAACATGCACTGGCTGATGCGCAAGGCGCAGTGTTTCCACTGCGAGGATCCCTCCTGCCTGAAAGCGTGTTCTTCAAGTGCCATATCTAAAACAGATTCCGGGTTTGTGGTCATTGATCAAGATAAATGTATTGGATGCGGGTACTGTGCGCAGTATTGTCCATTTCACGTGCCGAAGGTTGACGAAAGCACCAAAAAGGCGAACAAATGCACCGGCTGTGTTGCGAGAGTAGAAAACAATCTTTCGCCGTCTTGTGTAGCAATTTGCCAACCAGGGGCCCTGTCCTACGGTGATTATGATGCAATGATGGCTACAGCCCAGGCCCGGTTGGCTGAAGTTAAAAAGAAGTTCCCCAACGCTAATCTTTATGGTCAGAATGGGCAGGCAGGTACAACCTACCGCTATATTTTGCTCGATGCACCTGCTGCCTATGGACTGCCTGAAAATCCATCGACCGATTTATCGCTTTATCTATGGAAAGATATTATCCGGCCGATTGGCAAAATTGTGATGGGAGGCGCTGCTGCGGCAGTTGTAGCTGGAGTAGTGATTAATGCGGTCAAGGGGAATTATCAAAAAGAACCTTTTGAAGACCACCATCAAATGAAGAAGGAGGAGAAAATGTAATGGCTGTTCAAAAACCAAATTCACCTCGAGTTCCCGGCAAAATTCTACGGTTTACCAAAGGGGAAAGATTGAGCCATTGGGTTCATGTCGTAAGCTTTTTTGTTCTCCTCCTTACAGGGTGGGGAATATTGTCCGAATTTTTCCGGCCGACCTTAATGATATTTGGTGGCGTCGATGTTTCCCGGATCCTCCACAGGGTTTTTGCCGTGATCTTTGTGGTGGTCATTGTGGCTATGTTTTTTGTCAAAGACCCGAAATATCACTGGGAATGGCTACGTTCTGCTTTCCGGTTTACGAAAGCGGATATCCAACATATCATGGCTTTTCCTAAGGAGTTTTTTGGAGGACACGCCAACTATCCGGCCCAAGGTAAGTTCAGCGGCGGAGAAAAGATTAACTCTCTGATTACGATCCTGGGTTCCGCATTCATCATCTTGAGCGGATTTATCATGTGGTTCCCTCAGGTTTTTCCTGATCAGTTGGTCCGGATAGCTTATCCCGTTCACGATCTGGCGATGTTTATGATGGTTACAGCATTGATGGGACATCTCTATTTGGCTTTGCTCCACCCAGTATCAAGGGTTGCTCTGGAGGGTATGGTAAAGGGATACGTTCCGGAAAAATTTGCGCAGGCGCATCACGCCGCCTGGTATGAAGAGGTCAAGGAGCAAGAGAAATAGTCGAAAGCCGGAACCGGTACGGTGAAATCATTTGGACACTGTCTTAACCTTTGGGAGGGATGTACTTGGGTACTGAAAAGACCGATGGAGGACAAGCAACAAGTTTGTCTGCTGTCAAAGAGAATTATTTAAAAATGAGAGCAGAGATCACTGCCTGGCAAAAAGAAAACAACCTGAAGGATTTGAAATTACCGTCGAGATCCGGGCAGTATCCATTATTCACCATCAATGATTTGCCGGAAAACGCCATCATTGATTTATGGGACAGGTTGAACATTGTTGCGGAAGAAAAGATAGACCACTCCAAACTTGCCGTTCTCCAAGATGAGTTCAGCGCAGGTCGTATTCAAGGAAACGAACCTCTTTTCAGCCGTCTGAGCTTAGCAATAGCTGGGGTAGCTCAAGCGGTATATCAGCAACTGCCTATCTCTGCAAGTGTGGATGATCAGCCAATGTGCCCATGTCCGGTTTGTGGTGAAGATAATCTTATGACAACATTGGATGCGTTGAATGGAAAACGCTTTCTACATTGTCTTGTCTGCGGAAACGAGAGGCCAATAAAAATATCGGGCTGCATACACTGCGGCAGTGAAAATTCTTCTCAACAAACGTATCTCAATTCTGCCGAGTTTCCTGGAGTGGAGGTTGTTGTCTGTTTAGATTGCGGCCAATATTTTAAAGAAATCGATTTGCGCGAACGGAGAGTCGAGGATTTAGATTGGGAGAATATACGTACACTGCCCCTTCATTACGCAGCCGAACAATGGATTTTAAAGAACAGACCGACAATGAGCTTAAACTGAATAAGCGAGACAGATAAGAGGAAAGGGAGCGTAACGAAAACTTTAATGTTTCGGTTGCGCTCCCTCATTCGTTCAATAAAAAATTCATACAGGTAGATCCTTTATCACAAGACTACCGCCATCTTTCTCATATTATGAGCGACACAGTGCAATCCACACTCAATCTTAACCTTTTCTAGCTCTTTTAATAGAAATCTTTGCATACCATGATTTCTCACCAAAGACAATTTCAAACCTTGACAGGTTTCAAGCTTCTCATATCTAATATGTTATACATCAATTAGCGTGAATTAAAAAACCAATTCCAACAAAGGCCAGTCAACATAGAAGTTGTATAATTTAGACTAACATGGAATAAAAAAAGTGAATATTGTAATTTATTGAAATTCAAAATTATTAATTTGAAATAATAAGAAAATAAAATAAGATATTACAAAATTTTCGATATTTTTAAAATTAAGTTTGATATGCTTTGATTATTAAAAAAGGAGGTATTCTATAAGTGAACAAAAAATTAATAATCATTGGTGTTTTATTAGCTGGTATCGTAGGTTCGTTTGGTTTATACAACCAACAATCTTATGCTGATGAAACAAAAAGCGCACAAAAGCTAAGTCAACTAGCCGGTGAGTATGTCAAGAATAACCCAGAGTTAATTTCAAAATCCGTAGTATCAATAGATTCATCAAATCCATCAAAAAAAGTTATCTTTGACCCCGAAGAGATAATTGCAACAATTGATTCGCTTAAAATAACAAAAGGAGAAATTGAGTTTAGGAAAGGATTAAGGATTGCTAGTGGAACAGAAAACGCAGATGATAAATCAGTTTTCAATACGCTTGTTGAAGAAAAGCTAATCATTAACTACGCAATTAAAAATGGTGTTTTTCCATCAGAAGAGAAAGTAAATAACTTTATACAATCGGAGAAAGCAATATATGAACAAGATGTTGAAAATAAACAAATGATTGATTCTTTTTGTTCAGCAGCAAATATGACGATTGATCAATACTGGGATGTTTATGAATATTACAACGCTTTTCGTATAGTGACTTTCAAAAATGCTTATGATAAAGCAATTGAATTAGCAGTAAATAATGGGGACTTACCAGCCTTAGGTAATGACAATCAAGCCAATTCTGAGATTATAAAAAAATACAAAGAATATTGGGATAACCTTAAAAAAGAACTAAAGAGTATTACTACTATAAAAGTTCAACAACAAGATTATAATCTTGTTGTTGATAAGTCGAAATTATATTTTTAAGGTGGTGTAAAAATGAAAAAACGTTTATTTTTAATTTTTATGACGTTAGTATTAAATTTACTCTTAGTAGATAATGTGTTTGCAACTATGATAAGTGCAGATGGTTATAAAATATATACTGGATGGAATGCTGACTATGGACTAAAGAGTTTTAAAATAGAAACAAGTTACGATGGAAACCAGTATACTCAATCTAATATTCAATATGTAGATGGACATCAATATATTGCCTACATGATAAATAATTATAATCCTGAAATTTTCACTGGACAAGCTTCTATGCAGAATCTACAATTAATTAACTCAAGTGGTAGTACTGTATCGACTTTAACAACGGGTAATTTTTACCCTGGATGGCTTTACTCCTATTTATTTCCAAGTAATGCCGTGATCTTTAAATCAATGTATAGCTATTCTTGGTTGCAAGGCCCAGCCGGGAACTATACGGCAAAAGTGACAACCATATATACTAATCCAGACTATGGTATAGCTGGAACATATTCATGCTCTTCCTCGACTTTTTAAACTCTTAATATTTTTTTCATAGTCTGTAAAAACAGGAAGTATTTAGCGTATAAGCCTTTGCGATATACGCTATTTTTTCTGCAGTTTCAAGATGGATTCTAAAAATCCGCTGATACATTTAAATCAAGTAATTATAGGGGGTTAAGGTGGAATCCATAGTTGAAAATCTGCAACTCTGGGAGCAACTAATAAAAGAACGCATTAAAACAGGTATGACGATCGGGAGAATGGTGTAAAAAATTGTATGGGCAAGTATCGGTCTCAACTACTGATTTCCAGATATTCTTTAAAAACAGCGTTATTGCAGGGACACGTATCATTTTGATCAGATGAGAGCTTGCTATGCTGAAGATTCCCTAATTAAAACAGCATGGTTCCGCGGTACCAGTAAAGAGTTTAATTCGATGACCGAAGAATTTGAAAGCGCTTTCAAATTCTTCAAATTCAGAAATTTTGCCGCATGGAAGATTTATAACGAAAGACTTGAGATTAATCATTGATTTTTTTTGCCTGAGTTCCCGCTACATGGTAAAATATATAGGCTATAATGTATCAGGGAGGAATTCGGAGTGTCAGGTCATTCCAAATGGGCGAATATAAAACATAAAAAAGCTAAAACCGATGCCATTAAAGGCCGGATTTTCACAAAATTAGCCAGAGAGATCATGGTGGCCGCACGTGCGGGTGGTGCAGACCCGAACGGGAACTTTAGGTTAAAAATTGCGATTGATAATGCCAAGGCAGCCAACCTGCCGAATGACAATATTCAGCGCGCGATCCAAAAAGGTGCCGGAGCAGGGGAAGGCGCTAATTATGAAGAACTGCGTTACGAAGGCTATGGTCCCGGCGGAGTAGCGATCATGGTGGAGCTGATGACGGACAACAGGAACCGGACAGCATCAGAGATGCGTCATCTTTTCTCAAAAAACGGCGGCAACCTTGGAGAAACCGGCAGTGTCAGCTGGATGTTCACAGAAAAAGGACAGCTTGATGTACCGAAAGAAGATTTAAAGATGGATGAAGATGAAATCATGCTTCTGGCGCTTGAAGCAGGTGCAGAGGATGTCGCGTCTGAAGATGAGAGCTACGAAATCTTCACCGAGCCGGACAGCATGCAGGAAGTCAGACAGGTGCTGCTGGATAGTAAGATACCGATTGAAAATGTGGCCATCAATCTGATTCCGGTCAACCGCGTCGAGATTGCCGATATTGAACAAGCGAAAAAGATCATTAAGTTGATTGATTCGTTGGAAAGCCATGATGATGTTCAGAAGGTCTATACAAACTTTGATCTTGCCGAATCACTGGAAGATGCTGATCTCTAAACCGTATCTTCCGCCTCGATAGAACGAATTTAAAATTGAACATGGTACAGGTATAGGACGATAGGTACGATAAGCTTGACAAGATACTGGAATAATGGAATGCGGATCACAGAAGGAGCAAGAAGATGTTAATTCTTGGCATTGACCCGGGAACCGCCATTATGGGGTATGGATTAATCGAAAAAAATGGCCAAAAGCTTTCCCCGGTCACTTATTCCTGCTGGCGGACTCCGTCTGACTTGCCGATGCCGGATAGGCTCAGAATGCTTTATGAATCTCTGGAGGATTTCTTGGGAGAATATTCACCTGATGTGATGGCTGTCGAAGAATTGTTTTTTAACCGCAACACTACGACGGCAATTACGGTTGGACAGGCCAGGGGAGTCATTCTGCTAAGCGCTGCCCGCCGAAATATTGAAGTATCCGAATATACACCCTTGCAGGTCAAGCAGGCTGTGGTCGGATACGGTAAAGCAGATAAAAAGCAGATACAGTATATGGTCAAGGCAATCCTGTCGCTGCAGGAAACGCCTAAGCCTGATGACACGGCTGATGCACTGGCCATCGCCATATGTCATGCGCACAGTATGGGACGTCGGATAAATGGAGGAATGTTTAAATGATCGGAATGCTGCGGGGGACTGTGTGGACGGCCGAAGCGGACCGCCTGGTACTAGATGTCGGCGGCGTAGGCTATTTACTCCATGTTCCGGTAAGTTCAATGGTAAAGATCAGGCAGGGGGAAGAGACTGTCCTGCATACCCATTTAATCATGCGGGAAGATGATTTGTCTTTGTACGGCTTTTTGACCCGGGATGAAAAAGAGCTGTTTCTGCAGCTGCTCAGCGTAACCGGGATTGGTCCAAAGGCAGCACTGAGTATTTTGTCGGCTTTTTCTGTCAGTAAGATCAAGACGGCGATCGTCTGTGAGGATGTTTCTCAATTGACCGAAGTCCCCGGAATCGGCGGCAAAACTGCGAAGAGAATCATTCTGGAACTGAAAGAAAAGATCAAGGATGTTGATATTAAAGCCGGAACGGAAGATCTAGGCTCCTTTATTCCGGCCAACGATACCCTGGAGACACTGCTGGCTTTGGGCTTTTCCCGCTATGAAGCGCGTGACGCCCTGACTAGGGCGGAAAAGAGAGGACTGTCTTCCATGGAGGATCAGCTCAAAGAAGCACTTCGCTTATTGGCAGGACCATCAGAACATATGTGATACCCTTTGATATACTCGTACATGATTCCCAAATTACTTACACAAATTGTTGCTTATCTCTATATCTAAAACCATAATCAGGGCAAGTCTGTGGGCCACAATACCGCTTTTCGGCCGTTGTGCCATCCGTGGCACGCCGCTCCTTGCCGTCCATGGCACCGCGGCATTAGGCCATCCGTGGCCGTCAAAAGGCCGCGCTCCGCATCGTGCTCCGCTCACAGCGGAACTGTGGCCCCCAGACTAATCTTAGGTTTCCAAGCAGGTTGGCATGTTGGAAAGTCAGAATGAAGCTCATTCCTGTTGTAAAATAACATTTGACTACTACAACGATTCAGAAGCATAAACTTTGAAATTAAGCTTTTACTAGCTCCAGACTAAGTCTCCGTAATGGAAGACCGGCGTCAAGCGGAGCATGGATGCGCAGCGCGGCTTTTTGACGGCCACGGATGGCCTAATGTCGCGATGCCATGGATGGCAAGGAGCGACTCGTCATGGATGGCGCAATAGCCGAAAGCGGTCTTCCATTACGGAGACTTTACCCGAGCAATTTAAAAAAACATTGATTTGAAGGAGGAGAAAATTTGGAAAGAGTCATCACTTCCCTGGAGCGTCCTGAAGACCGGGAATTCGAAGCCTTAAGACCGGGCAGGCTGATGGAATATATCGGACAGGCAAGTATCAAAGAAAACTTAAGTGTCTTTATCCAGGCGGCCCAAAACAGGGGAGAGGCTCTCGACCATGTCCTTCTCTATGGTCCGCCCGGACTCGGCAAGACCACGCTGGCCAATATCATTGCGGCCGAGATGGGGGTCAATATCCGGACGACTTCCGGACCGGCGATTGAAAGGCCGGGAGATTTGGCGGCACTTTTGACATCACTCGAACCGCGCGATGTGCTGTTTATAGATGAGATCCACCGTCTAAGCAGGACAGCGGAAGAAGTCCTGTATTCCGCGATGGAAGATAACTGTCTGGATATCGTGATCGGTAAAGGGCCAAGCGCCCGTTCTATCAGGCTGTCCCTATCTCCGTTTACGCTGATCGGTGCGACGACCAGAGCCGGGCAGCTGACGTCTCCTTTGAGGGACAGGTTCGGGGTTATCAGTCGGCTGGAATTTTATACGACGGAGGAACTGCTGCAGATCGTCGTCAGGGCTTCCCGGATTCTGAAAGTGGATTTGTCATCGGACGGAGCGGAGGAGATTGCCAAGCGTTCCAGAGGGACACCGCGGGTCGCCAACAGGTTACTTAAAAGGGTAAGGGACTATGCGCAGTTCTGGGGAAGCAGGATTGTTGATTCTCAGACGGCAGCCAAAGCAATGGATAAGCTCGAAGTTGATCCGATGGGCCTGGACAGTCTGGATCAGAAAATTCTGCTGGCCATTATCCGGAATTTTGACGGAGGACCGGTCGGTCTGGAAACGCTGGCTGCTACTGTAGGTGAAGAGGCCGAGACCCTGGAAGATGTTGTGGAACCATTTTTGCTGCAGAGAGGTTTCCTGCAGCGGACACCAAGAGGAAGAATGGTAACGAACCAGGTCTACAGCTATTTTGGATTGGATCTTCCAGCGAATGTACAGACGGGACTTTTTTGTGAATCAGAAAGTAAATAGCTTTCTTGATTCATTTAAGGGCAAAATTTAGGCTTTCGCCAGCGTCAAAAGCTTGGCGTAAGCCAAGCTTTCTATAGGAAAATTATTGAATATACTGAACGATAGTTGGGCAATCTGTTTAACAGCCGGATAGTGAAGGAGTCGATTCGAATGTTTTTCCATGGCTGCGGTGTTAAACAGAGCGCTTTTTTGTCTAAAGCTTTTTGCCTATTATTTACTGTAATGCTTTTTTTGATTACCCTGACACCGAATGCAGCGCTTGCAAGGGAGGTAACTGTGAAGCTTGTCTGGCAGTTTCCTGAAACCGGCTGGTTGGAAATTGAAGTCAGAAAGGGCAGTTATACCCTCGACTATAATGATGTTAGCGTCAGTTTAACAGCCGGGGATCGCTGCCAGATCGGACAGAGCAGTATGGCAGATTTCCTGGCTGTCGGCGACCAGTTCGTGATTCTGGAGAAAAATAAAGTTAAGTTTACTTCTCAAGATCAGGGCGTTTTCCGGGTCAGAGAACCCGAAAAGGATTGGATCAGCTACCGCGGAAATCTTTCCATTGTGAAAGAAAACGGTTGCTGGAAGCTGTATAATTCACTTGAGCAGGAAGACTACTTGAAAGGCGTCGTTCCGATAGAGATGAGCAATGCCTGGGCCGCAAAAGGTTTCGAAGCCCTGAAAGCGCAGGCGGTCGCCGCAAGGACATATTTGCTGAAAAATATAAACGGTGGTGTTATCACGGATTCACCCGATATCCATCAGGCTTACCTCGGCAGATCAGTGGAAGGGGAAGCCAGCCAGGCGGTGACAGCAACGACGGGAGAGGTCCTGACTGATCAGGATACCGGCAGACCCATTTCAATTTTCTACTCTTCACATAACGGTGGTTATATGGAGGCCCCCCAGAATGTCTGGCAGAATCAGGACGCTCATTATACGTCCACTCCAGATCCGTTTTCCAACGGCATTGGAGGCTATACCGATCACTGGAGGTTTGTAATTGCCGCGGATGTTCTTGGAGAAGCTTTTGATCTCGCCCCGGTAAGACAGGTGAAGCTGGCGAAATATGTATCGGGCCGCGTATACCGTGTCGTGCTTCAAGACTGGTTAGGCAACGAAAAATTGGTATCCGGCGGAGATTTCGTTCGCAAGTTTTATCCTGAAGGACCTCTTTCAAATGATTCTTTCCTTGGAAGACTATTTCAGGTAGAATATATCATGCCTGTACTTCAGAAAAATACCCCGGAGACTCCGGAGATTTCTTTGACTGGGAATTCTTTGGCAGGGACCTCTGCGGAAGAAGGCACTGGTCCGCTGCTCTCCAGGATCAAAAGCTCCAATGACGGTATAGCAGAAAAACCTGGGATATACGGTGTATTTGTTTTCAACGGCAGGGGCTGGGGACACGGCGTAGGGATGTCCCAATGGGGTGCCTATGATATGGCAATGCAAGGTTATTCTTATCAGGATATCCTAAACTATTACTACAAAAATATTGATTTGGTGAAAATGGAGTAGCAGAGAATGAGGTTGGAGGATTTTGATTACGACTTGCCGGAAAGGCTGATTGCCCAAACGCCGGCAGAACCGCGGGATTCATCAAGGCTGATGCTGGTGGATAAAGCCAAAGGTGAAATATTTCATTACTTATTCCAGGATATTGTACAATTCTTCAATGCGGGAGACGTACTTGTCCTGAACAAGACCAGGGTGATTCCGGCCAGATTAATTGGGCAAAAAGAAGGTACCGGAGCAAAAATTGAGGTGCTCCTGCTGAAGAGAATAGACAGGGACCGCTGGGAAGTCCTGGTTAAGCCCGGCAAAAGGTTAAAACAGGGTCAAACCGTTGTTTTCGGGGGAGGACTTTTGCGCGGAGAACTGATCGGAATTCTTGACGACGGAAACAGGATCATTCATTTTACGTATTCCGGCTTGTTTGAGGAAGTCCTGGACAGTCTCGGCGAGATGCCTCTGCCTCCATATATCACAGCAAAATTAAACGATAAAGAGCGGTATCAGACTGTTTATGCCAAAGAAAACGGTTCGGCCGCGGCACCTACTGCAGGCCTGCATTTTACGGAAGAGCTGCTGCAGAGGATTAGGGACAACGGAGTCGAGGTTCTTGAAGTCCTGCTGCATGTCGGGCTGGGAACGTTTCGGCCGGTGAAGACGGAAGAAATCACCGAACACCAAATGCACACGGAGTATTTCAGCATAGATTCTGAGACTGCCGCCAAAATCTCTCTGGCCAAAAAAGAAGGCCGCAGGGTGATTGCGGTTGGGACAACCGTAGTCCGGACGTTGGAATCCGCAGCGGGACTTTGTCAGGATGCTTCCGGGAATGTGCTGTCCGAAACTGAAGGATGGACGGATATTTTTATCTACCCCGGATATCAATTCAAAATTGTCGATGCCTTAATCACGAATTTCCACTTTCCGCGCTCGACACTGCTGATGCTGGTTAGTGCATTTGCAGGCCGGGAAATGATTTTGGAAGCGTATCAGACCGCAGTCCGTGAGAAATATCGTTTCTTCAGTTTTGGGGACGCCATGTTTTTAGTTTAACATGGGAAAAATGCACGTATTCTAGTTCCGGTTGACACATGGGGAAGACCATGTTTCCGGGTTAATTTCACAAAAAGAGAGGAAGAAATGTTTTGGCGGCCGTTAAACTGGAAATACTAAAGAAAGACACCCGTACCAAGGCCCGTCTGGGAAGACTTCATACGCCTCATGGCATGATAGAGACGCCTGTGTTTATGCCGGTGGGAACTCAGGCTACCGTAAAATCTGTCAGCCCGGAAGAACTGAAGGCGCTCGGAGCCAACATGATCTTAAGCAATACCTATCATCTGTTTTTGCGTCCGGGTCATGAACTGATTAAACGCGCAGGCGGCCTGCACAAATTTATGAACTGGGATGGCGCGATTTTGACCGACAGCGGGGGGTTTCAGGTTTTCAGTCTCGGGGATTTACGGAAAATCACCGAAGAGGGAGTGGAATTCCGATCCCATCTTGATGGCTCCAAACAATTCTTAAGTCCGGAAAAAGCGACGGAAATTCAAATCGCTCTTGGTTCGGATATTGTGATGGCTTTTGATGAGTGCACGCCGTACCCGGCAAACCGGGAGTACACGAAAAAATCCGCTGAACGGACCTTCCGCTGGTTGAAGCGCTGCAAAAATACGCTGCCGACTACAGAAAAGCAGGCACTTTTCGGCATTGTTCAGGGCGGAATGTATGAGGATCTCCGCAAACAAAGCGCTCAGGAAATTACCGAACTCGATCTGCCAGGGTACGCGCTGGGAGGCTTGAGCGTCGGCGAACCTAAAGAAATGATGTACGAAGTGCTGGATTATACCGTTCCGCTGCTGCCCGAAGCTAAACCAAGATATCTGATGGGTGTGGGTTCACCTGATGATTTAATCGAGGGTGTCATGCGCGGCATTGATATGTTTGATTGTGTGCTGCCGACGCGTATTGCCCGAAATGGGACAGCAATGACGAGGTTTGGCAAGGTTGTGGTCCGTAATGCCACATATGCCGATGATTTTACGCCGATTGATCCTACCTGCAGCTGTTATACCTGTCAGAATTATTCCCGGGCGTATATCCGGCACCTGATCAAAGCGGATGAGATTTTCGGACACCGGCTGATGACGATCCATAACTTGCACTTTCTAACCCATTTAATGAAAGAGGTCCGCCAGGCGATTGCCGAAGACCAGCTTCCGGAATACCGGAAACAATTCTTTGCGGACTATGGTTATAAAAAATAAGACAATCATATGAAATGTATGTACAGATAATAAAGTTCTGAAAACTAGCTTAGAAATTAAGTTAAAATAGAAAAATTTAAATAGAAAATAATCTGAATACATGCTGAATTTGCGGAATAAAGATGATATAATGAAATGAAGTATGCATATTTAGGTAATTTACAATTAAGGGGGATTCTTTACTTATGGATCAAACCACGACAACGATGATGTATTTTGTACTATTTGTAGTTATGATTATCTTTATGTTTGTTTTGCCGAGCAGAAAGCAGAAACAAGAGCGGCAGAAACTGATGGAGTCCATTAAAATGAAGGCTAAAGTCACAACGATTGGCGGGATATTGGGCACCATTACCAAAATAAAAGAAGATACGCTTGTCATCAAGATCGCCAATAACGTTGAAATTGAAATACTGAAGTCCGCGATCAAAAGTGCTGAAGGCGGCAAAGATACACCTGTCAAGAGTAATAAGAAGAATAAGCCTGAACCTGAAGAAGAGGTTGAAGAGACTGAAGTAATCGATGAAGACAACGATGCTGAGGTTAAATAATAAACTGCGTTAAACAACAGTTCTGATTACGGAAATTTGTTATTGGCGAAGTTTGAAATCTATTGCATAGTATCCAAATATAAGCAAGTGCTGTAACACTTGCTTATAGCTTTGAAATTGACACCTCAAATGCAAAAGGGATATAATGATGCTTGTATGGGCAAGTCCCTTTATTCTATTAGGAGGAAAAAGAATGAAACGGGGAAATACTTTAAAACTTGCAGTAACTGTCATTCTCGTTGCTGTTGTCGTTTTCTTTTCGATTCAGCCGCTGACGAATTCTGAAACCGGGATTCCGTTAGGACTTGATTTACGCGGTGGCGTTCATCTGGTTTTACAGGCTGAACCGGGTAAAGATGGCGCAGCGATTACCAACGACGATATGGATAAAGCAAGGGCTGTCATTGAAGAACGTGTTAACGGGCTCGGAGTATCCGAACCCTATATTCAGACGAACTATGATAAAAAAAGAATTATTATTGAATTGGCCGGAGTCGCTGATCCCGATGAGGCTGTTAAAGTTCTGCAAACAACCGCTAAGCTGACTTTCCGGGATCCGGATGGAAATATCCTGATGGACGGCTCCATGCTGAAGAATGCCCAGGCAGCGGTCGATACTTCCAGAGGTCGCACGGATTATGTCGTGCAAATATCGTTTACTTCTGAGGGTACCTCAAAGTTTGCGGATATCACAACGAAATATCTCGGTCAAAAGATTGGTATCTATATGGATGAGAGGAAGATCCAAGATCCGGAAGTTTCTGTGCCGATTGTGGACGGGCAAGGTCAGATCCAGGGCTATTCGTCGTTGGAAGAAGCAGCCCAGTATGCTGTTATGTTCCGTTCCGGTGCATTGCCGGTCAGCATGAGCATTGTTGAAAAAAACCAGGTGGGTGCGCTTCTAGGTGCGGATTCTTTGAATAAGAGTTTAAATGCGTGCGTCATTGCGCTTATCTTTATTTTCTTATTCATGCTGGTGCTCTATCGTTTACCAGGGTTGGTCGCTGACTTTTCGCTTATCGTTTTTTCGGTGATTGTACTCTGGGTCTTATACGGAATCGGGACGGTTCTTACTTTGCCAGGCATAGCAGGATTTGTCCTTTCTATTGGAATGGCCGTCGATTTGAATATTATTGTCTACGAAAGAATCAAGGAAGAACTAAAGCTTGGCAAATCGCTGCGGGCTGCCGTGGATGCCGGATTCAGCCGGGCCTTCATTACGGTGTTTGACTCCAATATTACGACCATTTTTGCTGCCCTGGCATTATTCCTGCTCGGGTCTGCTTCGATCAAAGGTTTTGCAATTACGTTGATCGTCGGTATTGTTGCGAGCCTGTTTACGGCCATCACGTTTACCCGCTGGGTTATGCGCTGGATTGTCGGAATCAACCCGCGAATGAGCAAATGGCTGTTTGGCGTAAAGGAGGTAAAATAAGTGGCTGACAAGTATAAAGACAAAAAAACACCTAAAAATGCGGCCCCGGTCGTTACCCCTGCCGCCAGCGAGGCCAGTTACGATGATGTCAAACAGGAACATAGATTATATTTTAATATAGTAAAAAAACGCTATATCTGGTTTGCGCTTTCTTTGCTTCTCTTGATTCCTGGTATTATTTCGCTTTGTACGCAAGGACTGAATCTCAGCATCGACTATAAAGGCGGTTCGATGTTCAATATTCAGTTTAACGAAAAAGTAACCCAGGCGGATATCAACCAGGCCATGGATTCTGTTGGGCTGACCGGTAGCGTACAGCTGACAAATGGTGACATTTCGGCTATCGTCAGAACGGAAGCTTTGGATCAGACCAAGAGGGACGAGCTTCTGGCGGCAATTCAGAAACAGGCTGGAACGTTCGATATAAAAAATGTTGAAGAACAGCTTGTTCAGCCTGCTATCGGCAACGAACTGAAATCGGGAGCGATGAAGTCGCTGGCTGTTGCGTCTGTTTTGATCCTGATTTATGTTTCGTTCCGTTTCCGTTTTGTTTATGCTGTCTCGAGCGTCATTGCGCTTCTGCATGATATACTTATTACTTTGGGCTTGTTCTCAATATTCCAGTGGGAAATTGATGCAGCGTTCATCGCGGCAATTCTCACCATCTTTGGTTATTCGATTAATGATACCGTCGTCATCTATGACCGTATCAGAGAGAATGAAAGACGCATGAAAAAGAAAGACAGCTTCGAGGATATGGTGGACAAATCTGTCTGGCAGACGATGGGCCGTTCCGTAAAGACTGTCTGCACCGTGCTGATTGCTCTGCTCGCGATCTTCCTCCTGGGCGGAGAATCGACCAGAACCTTCTCCCTGGCAATGATTATCGGCGTATTCTTCGGTGCCTATTCTTCCATTTGCATTGCCAGCCAGCTTGTCGTTGAGATCAAAAAGAGAACAAGCGAAGACAATAAGAAAGATAATCCGGTCGAAAGCTAAATTTACGCTATCATTTGAGGACCCCGGATTTTCCGGGGTCTTTTTGACATTCATGGAGAAGTTAATGCTGCCGGAGCAGTACCAAGGACAGCAAAGAGAAGCGTTATTGCTGATATAATTCATACATAATTACATAATACTAGTCTCCGTAATGTATAGACAGCGTAAGCGGAGCATGGATTGCGCAGCGCGGCTATTTGCGTCATGGAGGACGCAATTTGCCGAAAGCGGCTATACATTATGGAGACCAGCCCAACTAAGATACCACATACGCTTAGAAAGGACGTGGAATAATGAAGCTAACAGTTCTGGGCTGCTGGGGAGCATATCCCGAAGCAGGAGAGGCGACATCAGGGTATCTTCTGCAGACAGGCAGGCATAAGGTCCTGTTGGACTGCGGCAGCGGGGTATTGGCAAATTTATGGAAGCATGTTTCCCACGAGCAGATCGACGCGGTTTTTATCTCCCATTTTCACCATGACCATACGGCAGACCTCGGATGCCTTTTGTATGCGAGTAAATTTGCGTTTGCGTTCAAGAAAAGAACAAAGCCGCTTCCTGTTTATGCAAGTAATCAGCCGGGACGTTTTAAGGAATTAACCTTTGGTGAATATAGCAACGGTATCGAAATAAAGCCGGATGCGGTTCTCAATCTTGACGGCTTGAAAATATCCTTTGCGCCAACCGTTCATGATGCCTACAACCTGGCAATGAAGTTCGAATATGCCGGCAAAGTCCTGGTCTATACCGGTGATCTTGGGCCTGCATCTGATTTAAGCCGGTTTGAGGGCGGAGCAGATTTGTTGATTACTGAATCAAGCCTGTATGCCCATGAAACCGGCTTATTCCAGGGGCATTTGACTTCTGTCGAAGCTGCATCCCTGGCAAAACAACTCGGGGCGAAAGCACTTCTGCTGAGTCATTTTCCGCATATTGGTGAGACGGCCAACCTGGCTGCGGAGGCTTCCCGGTGTTATGCCGGCAAAATCTATCTGGCAAAAACCAATCTTACAGTAGAATTTTAATTGGAGACAGTGTGCGTCCTTCATTTAAGTTAATAAACAACAAGTAAGTTAATAAACAACATGAGCAATGAATAGACTGAACTGATATAGTTCGTGCATTTATTTGTGTTCTGTACTATAATACATACAAGAGAGAGGAGAGATAGCAGAATGAAAATGACCGGAGCACAAGCAATCATCGAATGTCTTAAAAAGGAAGATGTACAAGTCGTTTTTGGCTATCCCGGCGGATCGGTCTTAACTTTGTATGATGCGCTGTATATGTCTGAATTTCCTCATGTTCTGCCAAGGCATGAACAGGGCGCAATCCATGCTGCCGACGGCTACGCCAGGGTAACCGGCAAGGTCGGCGTGTGTATGGCGACTTCCGGCCCCGGGGCCACGAATCTTATCACTGGAATTGCTACAGCTTATATGGATTCTGTCCCGCTGGTGCTGATTACCGGTCAGGTTGCCGTACCTTTTTTAGGGCGGGATTCCTTTCAAGAAGCGGATATACGCGGGATTACAACCCCGATTACCAAACATAATTACCTGGTTAGGGATGTCAGGGATTTGCCGAAGACCGTGAAAGAAGCTTTTTATATTGCACGTACGGGCCGTCCGGGTCCTGTTTTAATTGATATTCCGAAAAATATCTTTGCTGAAGAAATAGATTTTGAGTATCCCGCAGAGGTTAATTTAAGAGGTTATACCCCGATCTGTGAGGGAGATAGCCAGACGATGAATGCCGTATTTGACGAGCTTAAATTCGCCCAAAAGCCTTTGTTTTTTGTCGGGGGCGGCCTAAATCTGTCGGACACTTCTGAGATCATGCGAAAAATAGTAGCCTATACCGGGGTGCCAACGGTCTCGAGCCTGATGGGGCTGGGCTGCGTCTCGAGCGATGATCCGCATTTTTTTGGCATGATCGGGATGCACGGCACGTATGCCGGGAATATGTCCACCACCGAGACGGACCTGCTGATTGGGATCGGCGTGCGTTTCGATGACCGGGTCACAGGACGGTTGGATCAGTTTGCTTCTAACGCTAAAATCGTGCATTTTGATATTGATCCGGCTGAAATCAATAAAAATGTCCGGGCAAATATCCGGGTGATTGGCGATTTGCGTTGGACACTCGAGAAGTTCTATCAAAAACTGCAGGAGAAACCTGCCCAAGAATGGAAGGATCAGTTTAAACCGTGGCTGGAAAAGCTGTCTGGCTGGAAAAAAGAAAAACCGCTCACGTATAAAAAGGATACAGATGAAATACTGCCACAGCCTGTGATTGAAAAGATTTGTGAAATCACAGAAGGAAATGCAGTTATGGTTACGGATGTAGGGCAAAATCAAATGTGGACCGCCCAGTTCTACGGTTTTAAACACCCAAGATCCCTGCTGACTTCCGGAGGACTTGGAACGATGGGTTACGGCCTTCCGGCTTCCATGGGAGCCAAGGTCGGGGAACCAAATAAGAAGGTCATTTGCATATGCGGCGATGGAGGCTTTATGATGAATTGCCAGGAGCTGATGACGATTGCCGACTTAAATTTGCCTGTCAAAGTCATGATCTTAAATAACCAATCCTTGGGGATGGTTGCCCAATGGCAGCGGGAATTTTACAACAGCCATTATGCACATTCCTGTATGAGAACGAAAGCAGATTTCGTCGAGATCGCCAAAGCGATGGGCGTTCCTGCCGTCCGTCTTGATAAGAAAGAAGAAATTGAAGCTGTACTGAAAAAAGCAATCTTCTCGGAAGGCCCATTCCTGGTAGATATCCGTATTCCTGAAGAAGAGGATGTTTTGCCGATGGTTCCGACCGGGGCCGGTTTAAACCAAATGATATTGGGGGGCTGAAAATGAAACATACCTTAGTCGTATTGGTGGAAAATAAACCGGGTGTTTTGACCCATGTTTCCGGGTTGATCAGCCGCAGGAATTTTAATATTGAAAGCATTAACGCCGGCTATACCGAGGAAGCCGACATGTCCAGAATCACTATTGAGGTTGATGCCGATGATGAATATGAATTGGAACAGGTTGTTAATCAGCTCTCCAAGCTAATTGATGTGATTAAAATCATTGATCTTACCGGAAAGGACAGGGTACACAGAGACCTGGCCTTAATCAAGGTGAAGGCTTCGCCGGAGAACAGGGCGGAAATTGTAAACCTTGCCGAAATCTTCCGGGCCCATATTGTCGATGTTAATAAAGAGACTATGATCATCGAGTTGACCGGTGAAGATGTCAAAATTGATGCGATTTGCGAACTGCTTGATGACTACGGAATCATCGAAATCGTCAGGACCGGCAAGATAGCCATCTGCCGGGGACCAAAAGCCGCCAAAGACGTCTAACCAAATATTGAATTGCAACTGCGGATCCCAGATGGTCTGTAGTTGCTGTCATATTCGTAATAAACGAGGCCCCGGCGATGAAGAAGGGATAAGCGTATGTATGTAGAAAATTTGTTAAGACTAACTCAAAATTGATTTGTTACTTTGAATGGAATTTTTCAGCAAGGAGGTATACGGATGAATGCTTTTACCCGGTCAATTGTCCAGGTTTTGCGTGGGTCAGCGAAGGCCTTTCAAACTTTTCCAGCTGCAATTGCCTGTGCTTTCGGTTTTGCCGTCGTAACGTTGATCAGGATTCAGCTTGACTGGCCGCAACAAGAACCTTATAACTTTCTGTTTAACTGTCTGCATTGGGCCTTTGCAATGGGTGCGGTATTCAGTCTGACCGTAATTACGGCTGCCCAAAGCCGGATCAACCAGAAAAAAGCGTTTTTGGCTGCCAACCTGCTCGGTGTCATGGCCGCAGCTGTAACCTTCCTGGCGCTTTACCAGTTTGGAGGAACGACCCCGGAGGGATCCCGCTATGCTATAGTTACAACTCTGGCTGCTACCCGTGTGAGTATGGCAATGCTGGTCAGTTTTCTGGTTTTTATCATCCTGGCCGGATATCCCAAAGACCAGTCTGATTTCTCCAGGTCCTTATTCATGACGCAAAAAGCCTTCTTTATCGCTATCATTTACGGAGCAGTGATTATGGGCGGGGCTTCCGGGGTTGCAGGTGCTGTCCAGGCCTTGCTGTATCACGGCATGAGCAGCAAGGTTTATATGGTTATCGGGACCCTGACCGGCTTTTTGGTTTTTACGATTTTTGTGGGCTATTTTCCGGATTTTCGCAAAGGAAAAGTCGACGAACATCGTGAAGTGGCCCAGAAACAGCCGCGGTTTGTTGAAATTCTGTTTGGCAGCATCATGATTCCGATTATCCTGGCGTTGACCGCAGTTCTGCTTCTATGGGCGGGCAAAACGACGATGAGCGGCATAGGTGCATCGTCTTTCGTCCAGCTTTCAGGCATTGCCTCAGCTTATACTATCGGCGGGATTTGGCTCCATATGATGGTCACCAATTACGAATCCGCACTGGCAAAATTCTATCGCCGAATTTATCCGATTGCCGCCCTGGTGATTCTTGCCTTCGAAGCCTGGGCAGTCGTGATCCAGCTGGGTAAGTCAGGACTTAAAACGATTGAATATTCCTTCATACTGATCTGGATTGTGGCCTTAGCAGCGGCTGTCCTGCTGATGATACGAAAGGCCAGATCACATGCTGTAATTGCTGTCCTGACTTGTGTGCTTGCGGTATTCTCCGTATTACCAGTCGTTGGCTATCAGGCACTGCCGGTCACTGCGCAGGTAAACCGACTGGAAAAGATCTTGGTCAGCCAGGGAATACTGCAGGATAACCAGCTGACTCCTTCAGCTGTCCAACCGGAACGCGCAGTACGTGAATCGATTACCGATGGAGTTGACTATTTGGCCAGTGCCAGTGAGGCAAAGCTGCCGTCCTGGTTTGATCGACGTCTTGCCCAGAGCGATGTCTTCAAAGACAAACTAGGTTTTGATAAAACCTGGCCGGAACCTGAGGATATGCCGGGAAAAGACAATTATATCGCAACATCCCTGATGTTACCGGCCGAACCCGTAGATATCAGCGGTTACCGCTGGGCTATTAATATGCAGATGGAATCTGTAAAGCAGATGGGAACTGTAAATGGGAAGGAATATATCACAATTGACGGCGACAAAGGCACCTATAGCATCTATTGGACGTACCCTGCCAATAACAATATCCCGTCTTTGAAAATTATGAAGGATGACCGTGTGATTCTCGAACAGGATATGAACGGTTATCTCGACCAGATTGCTGCAAAGTTCCCGCCGGGTAAGGCGGAAACCTATCAGGCAGCTTTGGATGATATGTGCCTGAAGCTGGAGACACCGGAAGTGAGCGTACTGCTGGTCTTCAGCAACATTGATATTAGCATGGACCCCCGTGAAGATCGGATCAATTATTGGCTTAACCTTGATGAGTTGTACCTGAAAGAGAAGTAAGACATCTAAAATCTAAAGTTTTAAATTGATCTCTAATTGAATGTAGTTCTTGCTCGAATAGTAGCAGGGACTATTTTTTCATCAAGAGTTTATAAGATTTGGCCGCAAAGTATAATTATTCCAGCGCGAACGGGGCAATACTATACAAGATTAGACATTGACAAAAAGCAGGGTGACGGATTGTTGTTTTGGAATCTGCTGGGTTTGGAATCAATCCTGATTTGTGCGGCGGGTATAACGCTTCTTGGTAACTACTCCGGTCTCGTGATTGCGGGCCTAATTGTATCTGCAGTCAATTTTGTGGTGAATGAACCAGGAAGTATTCTGTTCTGGGAAATCATCATTCTTGCCTATATATGTTTTGGATTAATTACGGCGTATCTGTTGAATAGGAAAACACACAATTTTCGTGTCCTCAAGGTAGCTGGCGGAAGTGTTACTTCGCTGTTCCTGTTTGGAATGCTACTGCCGTTTATACCGGCGATCCTGATTTGGACTGCTATTATAGGCATCCCGCTCGTTTTCAACTATCGAAGTATTTCCAGAGCGATTGTGCTTCAAGCAATTTTTAAGTTTATTTTTTGCACAGGTTGGCTTATTATAGGAAATATACTATATTAATGATACGAATTAATGATATAAAGGAGGGAAAAGTATGGTCATTTTGTTAGTTTCAATCATTATTGCGCTCATTGTGGTGATTTTTGCGGTTCAAAATGCAGCAGTTGTTCCAATCCATTTCTTATTCTGGACAGCAGATTTGCCGCTGGTTCTCGTTATTTTCTGTTCGGTCTTTGCCGGTGCCTTACTGATGTTCTGCCTTGCACTCCGCCGGGAATTGAAGTGCAGGAAAGAAACCAAAGTCAATAAACGATTTACCAGCAAAAGGGCTCCAGCTTCGGATGCTGATCCGATTGATATACCGCAGAGGGATAGTCTGAATAAAGACAGTCAAACTGTTGCCAAAGAAAATACTAACGGCGCTTCTGAATATCAGAAATAGGAATGATTTATGGAAAACAACTTGTGGGTTTTATCACAAAAAACGTATTCGGGTGAAGCATTTTTAGAAAAAGCGGGACTCTCCCGCAGTACCCTGAGTATTCTTCATAACCGGGGTTATTCTTCGAGAGACAGTGTTTTGGAATTTTTGAAGCCGTCGCTGCTGGACCTGCATTCTCCGTTCTTGTTTAAAGATATGGAGGTCATCCTGCAAAGGCTTGCCAAGGCCAGGACAGATCAGGAAAAGATTTTGATCTACGGGGATTACGATGCCGATGGGGTAACCGGAACAGCCTTACTGTATAAGGGCCTGATCAGTCTTGGGTATCAGGTCGTTGTCTATATCCCGAGCCGGGAAGAAGGCTACGGCCTGCATTCGGAAGCGATCGAAAAAGCAAGCCAGAACAATATCTCGCTGATTATCACTGTTGACTGCGGAATCTCGGCTGTCCAGGAAATAACCTTTGCTAAAACCTGCGGCATCGACATCATAGTCACGGACCACCATGAACCGCCGGACGAACTGCCTTGCGCAGTTGGAATATTAAATCCCAAAATAGCAGATTCAGGTTATCCGTTTCCGCATTTGGCCGGTGTCGGGGTAGCCTTTAAACTCCTGCAGGCCTTATACGCACATTTAGGTTATTCTGAGGCGACATTTGGCTCGGAGAACGATTATCTTGATTTGGTCGCACTCGGAACGATTGCGGATATTGTCCCACTCGTCGGGGAAAACAGAATCCTTGTCAAAAACGGGCTGACCGTGATGGAAAATACCAGGCACTCCGGGATCAGGGCGATGCTGGAGGAATGCGGCCTTCTCGGCAAGAAGCTTAAGGCAGGTCAAATCTCGTTTATTGTTGCCCCGAGAATCAATGCCGCCGGGAGAATGGATACAGCGAGGCTGGCACTGAACCTACTGCTTGAAGAGAGCTATGATGATGCGTTGGAAATGGCCAGGGAACTTAGCAAGGAAAACAATCAGAGACAGCTTACCGAAAAGGAGCTCCTTTGTGATGCTGAACGCATACTGGCTGAAGGCCCGATACCCAATGTCATTGTCTTGTCCTCACCGAACTGGCATCACGGGGTGATCGGCATTGTCGCTTCACGGCTCGTGGAGCGCTACAAGCGGCCGGTCTTCCTTATTGCCGAGGAAGGAGATACTGGGAAAGGCTCAGCCAGGGGAATCGCGGACTATCATGTTCTCGACGAATTAAAAAAACAGGCGGATACTTTAAGCAAATTTGGCGGTCATAAGCAGGCAGCCGGATTTACGGTTCCTGTTGACCAGATCCCGCAGCTCAGGGAAGGACTTAACAATAGTTTTCTTGAACTTGGGATCATCTTTAAGGAACGTTTTCAGATCGATTCTATTATATCGTGGGATGAATTGAATGTTCAGTTATTGGAAGAGCTGGAACAAATGGCTCCGTTTGGGGCAGGAAATCCAGCACCTGTCTTAAGAACGGACGGCCTTGCCGTCCAAAGCGTTTCTGTTGTCGGTAAAGGCCGGGAACATTTGAAAATGACGCTCGCAGCAGCAAAGCTTAAACGGGAAGCTATGGCGTTTAAAAAGGGACAAGAATTTGATCTGGTCAAAAACATCGATATGATCGATATTATTTATAATCTTGAGCTGAACAGCTACGGTAATGTCGAAACCATCCAGGCCGTTGTCAAGGATTTCCGTCCTTCCGGTGTCGAAGCCGAGCAGGAAATCGCCTGTACGGCTGAGGGATATTCCGAATCGGAGCCAGCCATTAGTGGGAGCCTTCCGGATTTCGAGACTGCCGCTTTCAAAGAAAAGATTTCGGCACCGCGTCTTTCCAGAAAGATGCTAGCGGATTTCTATCGAAACCTTAAGCACATAACGGATGAACGCGGTTTTATTTGGTGGGGACCGTCTGCGGAAAAACCTGGAATGCAGCTGAACATCATGAAAATATTCGAGGAACTTGGCATCATCAGCTGGTATGGCGGAACAGGCCCGTATTTATTTAAATTAAACAATATCGAGAAAACCTACTTGCAGACTTCTTTGCGTTTCAGAGTCTGGAGCGAATAGGAACCCAGAGGTGGCTTAATGAATTTTCAACAACTGAAGGAAACATTGATTTCCAATAATGCGCAATACAACCTGGAAAAAATTGAAGAGGCCTATGAATATGCGGAACTTGCCCATCGCGGCCAACTCCGCAATTCCGGCGAAAAGTATATCTATCATCCGCTGGAAGTCGCCTCGATTCTTGCCGAATTGGAGATGGACGATTCGACGATCATTGCTGCGCTGCTGCATGATGTCGCTGAAGATACGAACAGGACGCTTGAAGATATCCGTAAGAATTTTGGCGATGAAGTTGCGGGACTCGTCGATGGGGTAACCAAACTCGGCAAAATTTCGTACAAGAGCAAGGTTGAAGTTCAGGTTGAGAACTTAAGGAAAATGTTTCTGGCAATGGCCAAGGATATTCGGGTTATTTTAATCAAGCTGGCCGACCGCCTGCACAATATGCGGACCCTGAAATATCAGTCTGAATCTAAACAAAAGGAAATTGCGCAGGAGACGATCGAGATCTATGCGCCCTTAGCCAATAGGCTCGGGATATTCAGGATCAAGTGGGAGCTGGAAGATCTCGCTTTTCGCTATTTGCATTCGCAGGAATACTACGATTTAGTTGAAGGTATTTCTTTAAAGAGAAAAGAAAGACAGGAACAGATCGATGAGGTGATCGAACAGCTTAAAATCAGGCTCGATGAAGTCGGAATTGAAGCCGATATTGCCGGCCGTCCGAAGCATTTCTTTAGTATCTATAAAAAGATGCTCGATCAGAACAAAGATCTGAGTGAAATATTCGATTTGACGGCAGTCCGGGTCATTGTCAAAACTGTGAATGACTGCTACGGAGCACTGGGGGTTATTCATACCCTATGGAAGCCTATTCCCGGAAGGTTTAAAGATTATATTGCGATGCCGAAACCGAATATGTACCAGTCCCTGCATACGACATTAATCGGAAACCACGGGGACCCGTTTGAAATCCAGATCCGGACCTGGGAAATGCACCGGACGGCTGAATACGGGATTGCTGCCCACTGGAAATACAAAGAAGGCAAAAAAATTGAGAGTAATTTCGAACAGAAACTATCCTGGATTCGCCAGCTCCTGGAGGTACAGCATGACTCCAAGGACGATGCCGGCGAATTTATGGAATCGCTGAAAATAGACTTGTTTGCGGATACTGTGTTTGTATTTACACCCAAAGGCGATGTCGTTGAATTGCCGGCCGATTCCTGTCCGATCGATTTTGCGTATCGGGTTCATACGGATGTCGGTCATAGCTGTATCGGTGCTAAAATCAACGGAAGAATTGTTCCACTTGACACCAAATTGAAAAACGGGGATATTGTTGAAATTCTGACAACCAAGACGCCCACCGGCCCAAGCAGGGACTGGGTCTGCCTCGTAAAGACCTCTCAGGCCAAAAATAGAATCCGCCAGTGGTTTAAGAAAGAAAAAAGAGAAGAGAATATTATCAGAGGACGTGAAGGCCTCGAGCGTGAAGCCAGGAAGCTTGGTCTTGAACCGTCAACAGCCTTAAAATCAGAAAACATGATCAAATTAGCCAAGAGCTTCAGTTTTAACAACATTGATGATCTATATGCGGCAATGGGTGATGGTGCGATTACTTTTAAAAAGGCCCTGGGCCGTTTGAAGGAAGAAATCCTGAAAGAAGAGCTGAAAACACCGCTTCTTCCGATTCAGGCAGAACACAAGCACCAGGTGAAGCATTCTCAGGGAGTATCGGTCAAGGGGGTAAACAATATCCTGATCCGGTTTTCCCGGTGCTGCAATCCGCTTCCCGGAGATTCAATCATCGGCTATATAACGAGAGGGCGCGGCGTATCAATCCACAGGGCGGACTGCTCGGAGCTCGTTGGCCTTACGGCAGAAGAGCAGGAGCGGATCGTTGAGGTTGAGTGGGAAGCCGCTGTCGAGTCAATCTATCCTGTAGACATCGAGATTATCGGTCTGGATCGCGTGGGTTTGGTCAGCGATATCATGAACGTAATTACCGAAACACGGACCCATATGCTCGGAATGAGTGCCCGGGTAGGCAAAGACCGCGTCTCCCATATCCGTCTGAGAATCGAAGTGAAAAACCTTGACCATTTAAACTTTGTTCTTAACAAGTTCCGTAAAGTCAAAGATGTTACCGTAGTCGAGAGAATTCAGGGTGGAGGAAACACTTGATGCGGGGTGTTGTACAAAGGGTCAAAAGCGCAGCCGTACGGGTTGAGAATCAGACTGTAGGCCAGATTGGGGTAGGACTCATGGTTCTGATCGGGATCGGACAGGAAGACAACAGGGACGATGTCAAGTGGCTTGCTGAGTATTTGAAGATGATCAGGCTAAAATGAATCTGTCGGTGGCCGATGTCGGCGGAGAACTACTGCTCGTGTCCCAGTTTACTTTGTTCGGTGACTGCCGGAAGGGTAGGAGGCCAAGCTTTTCTGAGGCAGCTCCCCCGGAAACGGCCAGAGCAATGTTTGAAAGCCTGACAGAGTACCTGCAAAAAACCGGGATTAAGGTTGAAACGGGCCTTTTTCAGGCCGACATGGACGTCGAACTGGTTAACCACGGACCGGTTACGCTGTTGCTGGACAGTAAGAAACAGTTTTAACTAGTAGATTGATTCGTAAATACGGTTATCAACTTAGCTTTGGCTCGGGTTAGCAGTATATTGATGAAAGTATATTATTTAGAGGTGGCGATATCGTGTGATTGAAAGAATAGTTACGCCTGTCTTGGGTGTGAACTGCTACGTGCTGGCTTGTGACAAGACTAAAAAGGCTGCAATCATCGATCCCGGATCGGGTAGTGCGATGATCAAGGATTTGCTGAGGAGGCATAACCTCGAGGTTGAACGGATCATCTTGACGCACGGACATTATGACCATATCGGGGCAGCTGAAGAATTGAGAAAAACCCTGCATGCTGAAGTCGCCGTCCACAGGGAGGATGCAGGGATGCTGACGGATCCTCAGAAAAACCTTTCCAGAATGTTCAGTAAGGACTATGTGATGTCCCCAGCTGAAATACTGCTGGAAGACGGTCAGGAATTCTTTATTGGTGAAGTTCAAATGAAAGTAATCCATACACCGGGACATACACCGGGCGGCATCTGCCTGCTGACGGACGGTGTGCTGTTCAGCGGGGACACGCTCTTTGACTGTTCCATCGGCAGAGCGGATTTTCCAGGGGGGGATTTTCATAAACTACTCAGCAGCATCCATGATAAGCTGATGGTTTTGGATGACCAAATCCTGGTCTATCCCGGACATGAATCCTTTACATCCATTGGCAGGGAAAGGGCCAGAAATCCATATATCAGTGGAGACCTGGCCTGATGGAGGAAAGCATTCTTCTTTGCAGTTCCACAATCGATCCTAAAATGCTGACCAGCTGCTCACAAATCATAGCAGCTTTTTTTCCGGGTAAAAAATTTAGAACATGCAGAGAATTTATGGCAGGAGAGTTATCTTCCGACGTACTACCGGATGACATGCCATCAGCCGCCGTTCGATCGGATGCTGGAATAATACGGTCTGCCGTTGATAATGGACGGTCTGATGCTGAAGGCTTCTGCATGGATATAGAGTCCGTGAATACTGCCTCAGGAAAGGTTTATGAAATCTGCCTAACCGACAGAACAACCGGAAAAAAATATGCTAAGACAGTGCAGACGGGATCAGCGGATGATTTCTACAGACTGAAGCTTCCCGGCAAAGAACCGCTGTCCCAGATCATTTTAAAGAGAGGATTATGTACATTTTTATCCGAATATACCGGGAAAAAGCTTCCGTGGGGAAGTCTGACCGGGATACGGCCCGGTAAAATCATCGGCAAAATGACCGATCTCGGATATGACGAAGGACAAAAGAATAAAGTCCTGCGAGAACTTTACCTCGTTGACCAGGAAAAGGTGAGCCTGCTTCACCAGATCGAACAGGTTCAGCAGCCTTTCCGTCAAACGATGAAAGAAGCCGAGCATTTTGCCGGCGTTTATCTTGCGATACCCTTTTGTCCGTCCCGCTGTTTCTACTGCTCGTTTCCGTCCAACTCCCTGGCTGGGAAGCAAAGCGAACAGCTTTGCCGTTATCTGAAAGCTCTGAAGAAGGAAGTCAAACTAACCGGGGAAATGATGCGGGGACTGGGTATGAAGGCCGATAGCCTTTATATCGGCGGTGGTACACCGACGGTGCTAAGCGCTGCCGACCTGCAGATGCTGCTGGAAACCATCCGTGACGAGATTCCACAGGCTGAGCGGTGTGAATATTCTGTTGAGGCCGGTAGACCAGATACGATTGATCATACCAAACTGACAGTCATGAAGAATTTTGGGGTGAACCGGATAAGCATTAACCCTCAGACTATGCAGGAGGCAACCCTGCCCGTGATTGGACGCAGGCATACGGCCGCCGATATCCGGGAGTGTTTTCTTCTAGCCAGAGATGTTTCCGACTGGGTGATCAATATGGATTTGATCCTTGGACTGCCGGGTGAAGGATCTGAGGAAGTCCTGGACAGTGTGGAAAAAGTACTGGCTCTGAAACCGGATAACATTACCGTCCATGCCCTGGCGCTGAAACGAGGCTCTGCGGCCTGGGAGAACCATTCGGCTTCAAACCGTGAAGATGTTATAGACTGGCAGGATATTCAGCGCGAAGTCCACCGCAGGATTCAACAGCGCGGATATATTCCGTATTATCTGTACCGACAAAAGTATATTGCCGGTAACCTTGAGAATATCGGCTATGCCCTGCAGGGCAAAGAATGCCGCTATAATATTGCGGTGATCGAAGAACAGCAAAATATCATTGGTCTTGGTGCAGGCAGCGTCAGCAAAATACGGAAGAGGGGTTCCGGCCATGAGAATATCTATCATCCGCTGGACCTGCAGTGTTATGAGGACCAACTGATGCAGGTCCACCAAAAAATAAAGCAATCATTAACAGATTTTTTGCCTGTTTTATGAAAAAATACAGAATCCTGATGAGACTGAAGGATAATTGTGTTATAATAGATAAGCTTATTTTTTAGATTGGACACGCCGGATGATCTGGTGATCTACCGTTGTGCAGGAGGAAATGATCATGTCGATTCAACGGCCGAAAGGTACACAGGATATCATTCCGGGTACCATAGAAAAGTGGCAGTTTCTCGAAGAACAAATCCGGAAGATTTGTTCCGAGTATGGATATAAAGAAATCAGAACACCGGTCTTTGAGGCGACCGAACTTTTTCAGCGCGGCGTCGGAGAGACAACGGATATTGTCAATAAAGAAATGTATACCTTTATGGACAAAGGGCAGAGATCCATCACACTGCGTCCTGAAGGGACGGCTTCCGTCTGCAGGGCGTATACCGAGAACAAGCTTTATGCGCTGCAGCAGCCGGTCAAAATGTATTACCTCGGCCCGATGTTCCGCTATGAGAAGTCCCAGGCCGGACGCTTCCGGCAGTTCCACCAGTTCGGAGCAGAGGTGCTCGGTGGAGAGGATCCACTTGTCGATGCTGAAATCATCTGTCTGATCTGGGATTTTTTTGGCAGGATCGGCCTTAAGGGACTCGTGGTTGAGATCAATTCCGTGGGCTGTCCGACGTGCCGGGCTGAGCACAGGATTAGGCTGCAAGAGTTCCTGCAGGAATGCAAGGATGATCTTTGTCCGGATTGCCAGAACCGCTTTACCAAAAATCCGATGCGGATTTTAGACTGTAAGAACAGTTCCTGTCAAAAGCTGACGGAAAATGCTCCGACGACCCTGGATACGCTCTGCGTAGACTGTGCGGAACATTTCGCGAAGACTCAGGAATATCTAAAGATCGCTGGGATTGCCTACCGGATTAATCCCAGAATGGTTCGCGGGCTGGATTATTATCAAAAAACAGCCTTTGAAGTCACGGCTGAAGGTATCGGTGCTCAGAATGCGATTTGTGGTGGCGGGCGTTATGATGGTCTTGTCCAGGAAATTGGCGGTCCGGCCACACCGGGAATTGGTTTTGCCATGGGACTGGAACGTATTCTGAGTGTCATGGAAAAGCAGAGTGTTGAAATGTTGCCTGAGGTTGAAGCGCCGGTCGTGATTGCAGCGCTGGGTGAGGCGGCCAGACAGGAAGGGTTCAGACTTTTAGGTGATCTGCGGCAGGCCGGGATGCCGGCAGTCATGGACCTTCTTGGAAAAGGGCTTAAAGGTCAGCTTAAATATGCAGACAGGGAACAAGCCCGCTATGTACTAATATTGGGTGACGATGAGCTTGCCCGGAAAATGGTGATCGTCCGCGATATGCGGTTGGGAGAACAGCAGGAAATCCCGCTGGATCAAATCAAAGCTTTTTTGTTGAATCATACGAAATGTGAAATGTAGGAGGATGTCCATGTTAGCAGAAAGAATCGGAGCAGGTATGCTGAACAGGAAAAATGCAGGCGAAAAAGTAAAGTTGTTGGGTTGGGTTCAGACCAGAAGAGACCATGGAGGCGTCATTTTCGTTGATTTGCGCGACAGGTCCGGTATCGTCCAGATTGTCTTCAATCCGGATATGCCTGCAAACGCTTTTAATCAGGCTGAAAAACTCCGCTCGGAGTATGTGATAAAGGCCGAAGGTCTCGTTCGGGTGAGACCTGAAGGTTCAGAAAATCCGAATATGGTTACCGGAGAAATTGAAGTTGTGATTGAAAACCTGGAAATACTCAATAAAGCGAAAACTCCGCCTTTCTATATCCAGGACAATGTGGATGTCGATGAAAGTGTCAGGCTGAAACACCGCTATCTTGATCTCCGCCGGACCGAAATGCAGAACATCTTTAAGATCAGACATCAGGTCACAAAAATCATGCGTGATTTTCTGGACAGTGAGGGGTTCCTGGAAATTGAAACGCCGATTCTGGCTAAGTCAACACCGGAAGGGGCCAGAGATTATCTCGTACCCAGCCGCGTGAATCAGGGAACATTTTATGGGCTTCCCCAATCACCGCAGATCTTTAAACAGTTGTTGATGGTCGCTGGCATGGAAAAATATTTTCAGATCGCCCGCTGTTTCCGCGATGAAGACTTGCGTGCGGATCGCCAGCCGGAATTTACCCAGCTCGATTTGGAGATGTCCTTTATTGAGATTGAAGACCTTCTGCCGATGATGGAGAACCTGATTGCTAAGATATTCAGGGAAGTCAAAGGTATTGAGATTCCACTTCCCATTCCGCGGCTGACCTATCAGGAGGCGATGGAACGCTATGGTTCGGACAAGCCGGATACCCGCTTTACCATGGAACTGATTGATGTGGCTCCGGTTGTCAAAGATTCCGGATTTAAAGTATTTGCCGACGTTGTCGCAAAGGGCGGCAGGGTTAAGGGGATCTGCGCCAAAGGCTGTGCCGGTATGCCGAGGCGGGAAATTGACGCGCTGACCAAATTTGTCAGCATTTACGGTGCAAAAGGGCTTGCCTACATTGTGATGGATCCCGAAGGAATGAAATCACCGATTCTGAAGTTCTTCACCGAACAGGAGATTAACGCACTGTTGGCTGCGATGGGAGCAGAAACCGGAGACATTCTATTTTTCGTTGCCGATAAGGAAGCCGTCGTTCATAATGCGCTTGGAAACTTAAGACTAGAGCTGGCTAAACGAATGGAGCTTATTCGGGAAGATATGATTAACTGTCTTTGGGTTACGGAATTCCCGCTCTTTGAATATGATGAAGAAGAAAAACGCTATGTAGCGATTCACCATATGTTTACCAGTCCGATGAATGAAGATATTGCCCTCCTGGATTCCAATCCGCTGAAGGTAAGAGCAAAGGCTTATGACATGGTCCTGAACGGAATGGAACTCGGCGGAGGAAGCATCCGGATTCACCAAAGGGATGTTCAGGAAAAAATCTTTGACCTGATTGGTTTGAGCAGTGAAGAGGCCAAAGAAAAATTTGGCTATCTGCTTGAAGCGTTCGAATATGGCACACCACCCCATGGGGGAATTGCGTTTGGGCTGGATAGACTTACGATGATTCTTTCCGGACGGGACAATATCCGCGATGTCATCGCATTTCCGAAGACCCAGAGTGCTTCATGTCTGCTGACCCAGGCGCCTTCACCGGTCGTGGACAGCCAACTCAAAGAGCTTCATATTAAACTGGACCTGAAAGCAAAACAGCCTTCTAATTAATCATTCATCAATAATTCCCCATCAATTCAATTTAATTCATCTTATCTCATTAATAGAACTTTCGATAAGGGCTTTGCCGGTTTATTATTCATAAAAAACAGGCATAATATATTTCATATCCGGCAAAGCCTATATAATATCTTTGAATATCCTGAAATGTCCAGAAATATCCTGCAAAGCCTCTTGACAGAATAACCAGACTGACCATATAATAATCTTAGAACATACCCCTATGGGGTATAGAGGCGAGGGGTAAGATGGAACCAAAGAAAAAAAGTGGGCCGGGAAACGATATCATGATCCGATTGAAACGGATTGAGGGACAGGTCAAAGGGTTGCAGCGTATGCTTGATGAAGAAAAATGCTGTTCTGATATTCTGGTTCAGGTTGCGGCAGTCAAAGCAGCAATTAATAAAGTTGGCATTATGATTTTTGAAGAGCACTCCAGAACCTGCTTGAAAGGTGCGCTTGAAGCGGAAAATGATAAAGCCCTGGATGATCTGATTGATATGATGAACCGGTTTGTCCATTAATCATACGGACAAACAAACGAATTTTTCTATGGGGATGTTAAGAAATGGAGGGATTTAAGATGGCAGGTGTTAATGTCAAAACATTTACTACTGAGAATTGGCAGAGTGATGTACTGAGTTCAAACCAGCTGGTACTGGTCGATTTTTGGGCTGCCTGGTGCGGACCTTGCAGAATGATAGCTCCTGTAGTGGAAGAACTGGCAGATGAATATGCCGGAAAAGTAATCATCGGCAAATTAAACGTTGATGAGCAGGGAGAAATCGCTCAGAAATACGGCGTAATGAGTATCCCGACACTGCTGCTGATTAAAAACGGTGAAATCGTTGATAAGATCGTTGGATTTAGAGGAAAACCGGATCTGGTTAAAGCCATTGAAGCGAAGATGTAAGCAAATAAAATAAGATCCGTATGATTAAAGGCGCCTCAAAAAATGAGGCGTCTTTCAATTTGGCTCACGTCGCTGCGTAAGTCAACAATATTTAAGTTTTTTATGCCAGCAGCTTGTTATTTAGCATAGCACTGAATGATTTCGCCGACATAAACACGGTGATAATCATTTTGCTTATAATTACTTTCAATCGCGGGATCAAGAAAATGACTTGGGTCTAAATCTTGATAATACAGCTTCTTGCATTCCAGAACGAGCCTTGCTTCTTCAAAATAGACGGATCCGGACATGCTTTCAACGGGTGTAATCCCTGTAGCGGCTGCTTTGTCCACGTCTCTTCCGGAATTTGCTCCGCAAAAAGATAAAGCCTTCCGATAGTCTTCTTCAAAAAACGAAAGCGTAAAAGTATCGTTTTCTTCCATAAACTGATAGGTATAACGCGAAGGACGGACAAAACAGAAGCATACTTTTTTATTCCACAGTACCCCGAATCCGCCCCAGCTAGCCGTCATCATATTATACTTTTCTATATTTCCCGCTGTGATCAGCATCCAGTCCTTTCCGACCAGTTTAAAGGAGTTATCCGTTAACTGCTCAGGTTCCACTAACTTAAATTCATTATTCATCACAATATCTCCTATAAATATTTATTTTAGTCTCATTATACAAATAAGACATTTTTAACCTATAATTAAGACATTCAATATTCTACTACATAAATGAACGGGATATTACATAACAAACGTGCTTTAAGCATGAGATCAGTCTGTGTGCCACAGTTCCGCTGCGAGCGGAGCACGATGCGAAGCGCGGACTTTTTAAGGATTGAGCCATCCATGGCACGCGGGTATTGTGGCATGCAGACTTCCCCCGGATTATTCAAAATTCCTTAATGCATCCAACCGTTTATTCCGGAAATAAAGCCCCGTATCAACTGCGATCAGGCAAAAATTCAGGATATATAGTATAATGACATAATCGAACGAATAAATCATCTTATGCAGGATGCCGGATAAATAGCCGATAAGTAATACAACCAGGAAAAACAGGCTTTTTCCTTTTGCTGTTCCGGCTTTGTAGGACGAGTAGATCGAAAAAGGCCAGGCCGAACCAAAACATAGCAGCATAATCGTTTCAAAAATACTCAACACAATCATTCCTTTAATTCTAGACTACGATAATTTTTGTTTATCATTTTATTATGGCAGATTTTTTTGCGAGGGAGTCTCTAATGATCATAAACAATATCCAGAGCATTGGCAAGATTTCTCCTTTGATAGATTTTACACAATTGAAAACCGGACAGCTTCTTCCGGTGGAAATTATCAGCAGAAATGGGAACCAGGAAGGACTGATCTCCATTGCCGGGCAAAAAATTAAAGCCCAGCTGGAACCGCAGTTTCTGGAAGGTGAAAGATTTCTGGCGGTTGTCAAAGAGGTCAATACGGAAGGCGTTGTTTTGAGCCGGGTTAGTCAGAGCACCGGTCAGTTGAGCAGCTTGTCTGCGGAACAACTGTCTTCAATGATAACCAAAGGATTTGGCCTTTCAGCCGATGAAGCGGACTTTCTGGTCAACAGCATGGTCAATCAGAACACGGCAGCAGGCAGCAAGAGTGCTCCGCCTGAAATACTATACCAGGCCGCTGATAAGCTGTGGACGATTTTGCGGGAAGGAAAAAACCAGGGTAATTTATTAAGCAAGACAGCTTTCGGAACAGCGCCGCAGGAGACAAATGCCGGCGCAGGACAGGTATCCAGCCAGGCAGCCAGGAAAGCTCTTCGGTTGACCCCGGAGCAGATCACAACGATTCTAAACAGGGGAATTAACCTAACTCCTGAGATCTCTGTCATCTTGGCAAAATATCTGAATCAGCAAAACAGCAGTGTTCTTAAAACGATGCTATCGGATCAAAATTCTGCAAATCAGAGCTCAATAAATCAAAGTTCAACGAGTCAAAGTCCAGTAGATCAGAAATCCCCGCTCAGCACGCTTGCAGACCTGCTTTGGAAGATTATCCCAAAGTGGGAGGATACCAGCGGTGAGCAGTTTGAAAATATCCTGCATTATTTCAAAAGCCTGGGTCTCGAGCACGAGAATCAGCTGCTGTTTAAATTAAAAAATAATGCCGGTCAGGAAGCAGAACAAACGGAAAATGTAAAAACAATGCTCTTAAACGCGCTGGCTGAAGATTCTGCCTCTCCTGAAAAAAGCGCGCTGAAGGGCTTTCTGGATGAGATTACCGGACAGCAGATCTGGATCCAGACCGGGAATAAAGAAAATGCCGCATATTTTCTTATGCATATCCCGCTGCAAAATAACAATGAGATATATAATTGTTTGCTTGCCGTGGAGAGTTCCCGCAAAGGCCATAAGATGGATATTGAACACTGCCATCTGGCGCTGCAGGTCGAGACGGAACACCTTGACCAGCTCGGAGCCGACCTTACGCTTTACGACAATAAACTGCATATCTGCCTCTTAAATGATCATCGCGAGGAGCTGAATCCACTCATTGAAGATATCTATGATCAAATCAAGCAGGGCTTCGCGGATATTGGCTTATCTTTAGAAAAAATATCGCTGAAGACCTACGATGAATTTCCCCAGTTTGCGCATTTCCTGGCCGGAAAAAACTTTTCGGGGGTGGATATCAAAGGATGAAAAGGGAAAGTCCAAGTAGTAAAAAACAAAATATGAAAAAAGCTGCTGCTCTGGCCTATGATCATGTTGGTGCTCCGAGGATTGTCGCCAAAGGCGAAGGGTATATGGCCAAAAAAATAATCGAATTGGCTGAAGAGCAGGGCATTCCGGTCCAAAATGACGACACCCTTGTAGAAGCCTTGATGCAGGTAGAGATGTCCAAAGAAATACCGCCTGAGCTTTATCAGGCGGTTGCTGAAGTACTGGCTTTTATTTATCGCTTGGACAAAATGAAGGGGACGAAAAAGGATACGCCTTAAACTGATTTTGGCTTAGTCCTTTTATTTAAATGCCTTTGGGCAAATATTTCGGCCACGCGTTCATTGCTGCCCAGCACAAGTCCATGCAGACGCCATTCCCGGAAAGTATGCCAGAATTTTTCTTCGGAGATACTGACCGTATACTTTTCGGATTCCTCGTCATGCGGCCAAAAAACATCGATCCAGAGCTTCCCCTTGTTGGTCAAAAATAGAATAAAGTGATGCAGTTCTGTATTCACTGAGGCAAGATCTCGGATCAGGATGTGAGAGCGGCCGTCGGGGAAATCCGTTCGCAAATAGATTGGCTTCATTCTTTTCCTCCTAAAATTTGTATGATTTGATTGATTTGGCACCAGTCAAGTTTTCTTTATGAATCTTCTCTGTATTTAGTTTATTAGGAATGTTATGATTTATTGTTAAGTGCGTATATTTTTTTTGAAGGGAGCTTGGCTGATTGAATCAGACTTGTGTCATCCTATCTCTAATACGTCCGGGAACTCCCTCAGAACGTGGATACTTGGCAGCTCTGCGCTTGGGAAAAGGGGTATTTCCAAAATATCTGTTGTTTTCGTTCCAGAGCGAAGGCGAAGCCCCAGGTAGGATGGAACAGCATAAAAAAAGTCTTGAAGATTTTACCCATGATGCCCTTATATTTGTTTATGAGCAGAAGAAAGTCCTGCCAGATTTAAAAAAATATTTTGAAATTAATCTGAACCAGAACGTGATTGAGGTTCAGGAACTTGCCGCAGTGTTTTTCCCGACAGTCAGCCAGCAAAGCTTAGAGGAAATAACCGATAAACTTAAGATAAAGAAACATCACAGGTTTATATCTGCGGCCCAAAAAAAGGTCCGGCTGACCCATGACCTGCTTCTGCAGTGCTGGAAAAAGGGGTTGAAGGCTGATTTGGGCTTCTTGAGCAAGTTGGAAGAATATACAAAGGGCCTTTCCTGTCAGCCTGTGCTAATCGAATTGAAAAAGGAAATCGTGCGAACGTATCCGGACAGGCCCATCCGTATTGCACCTTACCGGGGAGAGACGGTACAAAATCTTTTTAGCCCCGGTTCGGATGATTTGGCTGAAATTCCTGATTCGCCGGCTTGGGCTGTGCAGTGTTTTGGCCAGGACGGCTTACTCGCCAGCAATATTCCAGGGTTTGAAAACAGAGAGATTCAAACCGTCATGGCCGCTGAGATCCTGAAAGGGTTTACCGAAGCGACAGATGTTGTGATTGAAGCCGGTACAGGAACAGGGAAAACGCTTGCATATCTGATTCCGGCACTCTGGTGGTCCAAAAGGCATCAGCAGAAGGTGATTGTTGCGACCCACACCATCACTTTGCAGGAGCAGCTCTTCAGCAAAGACCTTCCGCTGCTGCAGAAAATCCTGCCTTTTCCATTTGAAACAGCACTGCTTAAGGGTAAGAGCAATTATTTATGTCTGAAATGCCTTTATCAGGAATCGCTGTTTACGGATTATACAACCCATGATGAACAACTCCGGCAGGCCGCATTCTTTTCCTGGGCTTCTGAAACGAAAACCGGGGATTTTGGAGAACTGCCGAATAATCAAAGCTTCGTTCCGACTTATCGAAAATTTGGCGCGGATAATCCGGCCTGTCAACCCGGAGAGTGTTCTTTTACTTCACGTTGTTACCTTTATAATGCCAGGAAGAGAGCCGAGGCTGCTGATGTTCTTGTGATTAATCACTCCTTGCTCCTTGCCGATATCAAAACGAATTATAAGATTCTGCCGGAATACAGCAATCTTATCATTGATGAAGCGCATAATATTTACCAGACTGCGCTCAAGCAACTTGGATTTGAAATTTGCCTCGAACAGATGCTGCGGCTGACGGACAATATCTATGGTGGGAAAGGCAATCTATTCGCTTATCTGAAAAGAAATCATGCTGTTTGGGCAGAGGTCTTCCCTGCCTTTAACTGGACCTATTTTAAAAGCAATCTTGAAGAGATTCCGGATCGCTGCAGGGCGGCTGCGGATCAGGCCCAAGAACTTTTCAGCATGCTGCAAAGCGTGCTTGGCCGACAGTTGAGTTTTCGCTTAGACCCTGAAAAGGTTGGCGAAGATATCCTGCAGATGATCCTGCTGGCCTCGGAAAATCTGATCATCAGGTTTAAAGGTATTGTGGAGGTGCTGGATAGAATTAATACCTTTCTGGCCCTTGAAAGTGAGCAGTTGGAAGAAACCAGATATGAGATTAGCAGAATAAAAAGTGATATTGCCCAAATCGTTGACGGATTTGGCAAGATCGTTAGTAAAAGTGAGGAAGAACGTGTAACCTATCTCGAAAAAAGCAACACAGTCTATTTAAAAAACACGCTGATCAATGTTGCTCCGTTATTAAATAAAAAAATATTCAGTAAAAATAATTGCACGGTTTTAACTTCTGCCACCTTAAGTGTCGGTGAGGATTTTACGTATTTGACCAGGGATATCGGAGTAGAACGCTATATCAGCCTGAAGCTGGATTCACCGTTTGATTATGAAAAACAAATGGTTTTCTGTGTCGTCAATGATTTACCTGTAAATCTACCGGAGGATAGGCTCGCAGAAAAGACTGCTTCATTTATTGGGAGAATTGCCGAAGAGATGAATGGAGGTACACTGGTATTATTTACTTCCCACCGGTATTTGCAGCGGGTATACCACTTGTTGGGGAATGAAGAATGCTGCCAGCACCTGAATGTGCTGGCCCAGGGGATTGACGGCACCAGGGAAGACCTTCTGCAGGAGTTTATGCAGAACAACAGCAGTGTCCTGCTTGGAACGAACAGCTTTTGGGAAGGCATCGATCTTCCCGGGGACATGCTGCGCTGTGTTATCATGGTCAGACTGCCGTTTTGGCCGCCGGATACGCCCATTCTGGAAGCGAAGGCCCGCCTGTTGGAAAGTCAGGGACTTGATCCGTTTTATGCGTTAAATTTGCCTGAAGCAATTATCCGCTTCAAGCAGGGCTTTGGACGTTTGATTCGAACGAGAGAGGATAAAGGCGTCGTGATTGTTCTGGATGACCGGATTATTAAAAAAAGGTATGGCCGATATTTTCTGCAGGCCCTGCCGATTACTTCTTTCTATCAGGGAAGTTCGGAGCGCGTCCTCCAAAAGGTTTCATCGGTTCAGGTACCCGTAATCGGCAATTCAAGAGCGTAAAGACGCAGAATATTCAGGAACTGATTTCACCCCTCATCTAACCAGTGCATATAGTAAGGCACAGGTTATTTTTTGAGGAGGAATGGAAATGGCTCAGCCGGTAGATTGGTCCAATGTTGGCGTCAGGATCGTCCAGGGATTTTATACCACCATTGATGCCGTACGGCAGCTCGATACGCAGGAAGCTGCACTTGTCATGAAACTGTTGGGAAAATCCTGTACGAAGATGATGAAAGACGGTGTCGGACATCAATTTGGAATTGCCATGATTGAAACAAGTGAAAAATTGGCGCTCACAGATAAACTGACATTTGAAGATGTTTTGAAAATGCTGACGTCAATCGTAGGAAAACTTTATTTCACGGCAAAAACTGCGGAGGAAATCGAACTAGTCAAACAGCTTGAAGATGCTGTTAAAAATTACCACGTCGTATAAAATCAGGCTGCCGCATAAATTATTCTCAAGACAGCAGTGCTGGAAGGAGGAAAAATCCTATGAAAATGTACTATATCAAGCTGCCTCAGTCCGTACTTAATCTTCTGAAAAAAATCTTCAACAAATAATTACCGGGTGTCATGAATTTCCAATTTCCCTCCTATATTATAGTAAAAGGTCTAGGAGGGAAATTATGTTATTGAACCGTTATTTTTTTATACTTGTCTGCAGTATTTTTTTTATTGGCGTCATTGTCTGGTGGCAGAATCCGAATACTGCAGTTTCAGCAATAGCCAATGGGCAAAGTTATGCAAATCCGAAGGCAGTGATTGAAGATTATTGGGAAAAGCTTGATTACAGGCAATTTGATCTTGCTTCGGCTCTGGCATCAGGACAGGCTGAAGCTACGAATAGCATACTGCAGCAGATGTTTCAGGATAATCCATTTTTAAGTGTTCAAAACGTGGAGATTCAAAACACTTCTGCGCAAAATAGTTATTTGGTTGAAATTACGACGGGGTCATCCATTGATCAAAGAAAAGTACTTACTTACCACATTATAGTAGAACAACAAAACGATGGTCTGAAAATCGTAGAGATGAGTCACGAATAGAAAATCTGAAAATCTGCATATCTTTAGTCACCTCGGGAACAATACAATCGACGATTGACAAAAAAAGTTTGGGGTGAACAACATGATTGCCTATGTAGAAAAAGAAGCCTGTATTGGATGCGGAGCATGTCCTGCAATCTGCCCGGACATTTTTGAAATGGATGATGACGGATTGGCTGTGACGCTTCAGGAACAGGTCCCGGAGGTTCTTGAAGAATCAGCGCAGGAAGCAGCCGACGGTTGTCCGACGGAAGCAATTATCATCAGCTGAAACATCATGCAGATACGGTAACTCGTCAGAACAAGACAAAACTTTAATATTTACACTGAAATTCTCTTGAAGTTCGGGACAATATGTAGGACGAAAAATAATTTGGCTTATTTTAACGAAAAAAAATAATTCTCAAATATCGCTTTTTGCAGATGGGACAGGCCTTTGCAATAAATGCCAAAATTAGAAAGTGTTCCTTATTTTTTAAGAATTCGACATCTCCGCTGATTTATAATGATACTACCGGAAAACGAACCGGGAAAAATATGATAAAGCGGGGAAATGTAGAGATGTCAAAAAAGGTAAAGATTATTGTAGCAGAGGATAATCGAAATCTATGTCAGATCCTTCAGGATTACATTTCAAAGGATGATAGCTTTGAGCTTGCTGGCGTAGCCTACAATGGACTTGAAGCTTGGGATTTGATTCAAAAACATGACCCGGATCTCGTTATTATGGATCTTGTTATGCCGAATCTTGATGGTTTGGAAGTCCTGGAAAGAATCAATGCCAGAACATCAGTCAGGAAACCCAAAGTCATATTATTAACGGCTTTCGGGCATGAAACACTGACGCATCAGGCCATGGTCATGGGGGTTGATTATTTTATCCTGAAACCATTTGACCTGGAAATTCTGGGAAAACGCATCAGGACGCTGACGCAGGATCTGGAAATCACAAATCCACCGCTGCTGCAGACTTGTTCCTCTGTTACGTCGGTCGGAAGAGGGGTCAATATCAACGTAGAAGTAACGACAATGATGCACCAACTCGGTATTCCAGCTCATGTCAAAGGATATCAATACATCAGGGATGCAATACTCATGGTAATCGAAGATGTTTCTTTACTCGGGGCGGTAACCAAAGAACTGTACCCGGCAATTGCTAAGAAATACAATACGGCTCCCAGCAGGGTGGAAAGAGGCATCAGACATGCCATTGAGCTGGCCTGGGAACGCGGACATATGGAAACGCTGAAGCGGATCTTCGGATATTCGATGAACATAGAACGTCAAAAACCTACTAATTCTGAATTCATTGCACTGCTCGCTGATAAGCTTCGGGTGATGAGTAAGGTTGGATAAATGAACGAACGAACGATCAAAAGAACAAACGAACAAACGAACACTCAGTGTATAAAGATGTCTCAGAGAGGAGGCATCTTTTTATTTGCGCTGAAATAGATTACAATGAATCCTGAAGGAGTTGAAAAGATCGTGCAGGTGAAAGGAAAGTTCATTGTGCTCGAAGGCATCGATGGATCAGGCAAAGGAACGCAGATTGAGCGTCTGAAGGTATATCTTGAAACAGTACGCGGAGTAAAAACCATTCTAACCAGAGAACCAAGCCAGGGTCCGCTCGGGACAACGATCCGCCAGGTACTTTCAGGCCGGATCAACGGCGTGAATGACAACTGTCTGGCGTTGCTGTTTGCTGCCGACCGGCTTGATCACAACAACAATCTGGTCATTCCTGCTCTGGAGCAGGGAAACTATGTGATCTGTGACAGATATATATGGTCTTCGTTTGCGTATCAGGGAATGAAAAATGATGAGTCCTGGATTGGAGAAATCAACCAATATGCGGTAAAACCGGACCTTACACTTTTCATTAAGGTAAGCCCGGAAACATCGCTCAAGAGAATAGCGGCAGGCAGATTCCAGACTGAAATATTTGAAAACAGTGAGACGCTGCGGCACGTTGCAGATAATTACCAGAAGCTGTACAAACAGTGGCAAAAAAATGGGGAACCGGTTGTTGAAATCAATGGGGAAAAGGAGCCGGAGTTGGTTCAGCAAGACATCATTGCGGCTTTCCAATTATATTTTCCGGAGTAAGTGTTATTAAATTCTGAAAAGGACACAAAATATAAGGAATGCCAGTCTCTTTGAGGCTGGCATATTAAATGTATATGGAATACTAAAAAATGAATTTTACGTTGTTGTTAATGAACGATTTTTGCAATTTTGGGAAGCCAGTTTCTTTGGAGCATCAGCTGCTCCAGCCGGTAAGCCCAATCAAATCCCATGTTCAGCTCCTTGCGGAGACGATTCCCAATTTCCAGGTGATAGCTTTGATTAATGGCTGTCAATAAGGCCATTTGGCTGGAAGCGCTCATTTCCAGCAGCAGCAGCGCAATTTCCATATCACTGAAGTGCAAGTGGTCTGGGATGTCCTGGTATTCTTCCAGGGACCGTTCGGGAAACTGTATGGTTGGCAGCTTGACATCCTCGGATCGTAAAAAATCTTCACTCATTTTGACAGTTCTTTCTACCAGTGAATCGCGTGCATCTTTAAGCAGTACTCTGAGCTCCGGATCTTCAGCATGATTATACAGGGTGGTAATAATTGAGGCTTGAAAACGACCCATCAAGACAATCTGATACTGCAAACCCGCCTCAATATAATTAACAGGTTCGTGATCAATTATATTTTGAACAATGGAATTGCTTTTGGCGGTCGCTTTTTCTAGAATATTCATCGTTAAATCCTCCTTTTTATATAGTAGGTTTAACGATTTATCTGTTTTTATGCTTGAGAACAATAAAATGCCGTGAAAAATATATGATACTAAAAAAACACTGCAAGAACTTGCAATGTCTATTTTTTCTAATGGTGCGCCCGGTTGGATTCGAACCAACGACCTGCGGCCTCGGAAACCGTCACTCTATCCCCTGAGCTACGAGCGCAATAAAACTGCTTCATTACTTTACTAAATAGAATTCTTTTTGTCAAGAATAATGTTAAAGAGAGCTAAGAGCAAATTGTCGGAGAAAGCTTGGATGACCAGATTAATTGGATGACCAGATTAATTTGAGGTAAAACATGAATCTGAAAAAAATACCATGGCATTTTCTCAAAAGATTTTTTGGAATCATTATAGGCGCAGTGATTGTAGCTGTCAGCATTAATACATTGATCCTGCCCAACCAGATTGCTGACGGCGGAGTCACAGGAATTGTGATTCTGCTGCATTATCTGTTTCAATGGAATATAAGCATTCTGGTGGCCCTTCTGAATATTCCGTTATTCATTCTCGGCTACAAGTCAGTCGGCAGACAGCTGTTATATTGGAGTATCCTGGGCGTAGGGACATTATCTGCTGCGCTGAAGTTTACAGATGTTTTGGCTCCGATAACAACAGATACGCTGCTGGCCTCTATTTTCGGGGGTGTTATATCCGGTATCGGAATGGGCATCATCTTTCGCTGTCGCGGCTCATTAGGCGGCACCGATATCCTGGCGATCGTGTTGAATAAAAGAATACAATTCAGTGTCGGGCAGATCATCCTAATCCTCGATGCGGTTGTCTTTATCGGAGCTGCACTGATCTTTAGCCCGGAAATGGCCATGTATGCAATGATTTATATGTTTATCGCTACCAAAGTGATAGATCTCGTCCAGGTCGGGTTGGATTATTCCAAGAGCGTCATGGTCGTCACAGAAAAGCCGGACGAGATTGCTGAGGATATCATCCATCTCGTCGGCAGAGGTGTAACGTATCTTCAAGCTGAAGGGGCTTATTCGCGCTTTCAAAAGAGAGTGGTCTACAGTATCGTAAATAGAGCACAACTGACCCAGGTCAAAGAAATAGTCCACAAATATGACCCGGATGCTTTTGTGGCCATCGGCGATGTTTCAGAGGTCGTCGGCGAAGGGTTCCAAAGTTGGAAAGGGCATTAGTAAAGCGATTTGTAAATCCCGTCAACACAGAAACGTTTGTTTTGTTCGGGTTAGTCTCCCTAATGGATGGCCGCTTTCGGCTATTGTGCCATCCGTGGCACAAAAAGCCGCGCTGCGCAATCCATGCTCCGCTTGGTGCCGGCCATCCATTAAGGAGACTAGCCCTAACATACTAGTCTTGTAATATAAAGAGGATTATGTCGGCAGATTTAGCGAGTAAATTGAGAACGCGATACAAGTGCTCATTACAGGCTTGAACCGGGTGGACAGCTCTCCTGGGCATTGCTGAGCATCTTGCCGACTGTCACAATTTCATAGTTCTTCTCTTTGAGCATTTTCAAAACAGTGGGGAGCGCCTCGGGCGTATCCGGCGCGGAATCAGAAGCGTGGAAAAGGATAATGTCGCCGGGGGAGGCTCCTTTATTTTTGGAGCGCCCGTTCATCACATAATTGATGATTGCGTCGGCTCCGGGTCTTTTCCAATCCAGGGAATCAACGCTCCATTGGATGACTTTGTAGCCTCTCTCGTTTGCGATCGAGATGACCTGGTTGTCATAGGCCCCGTTCGGAGCGCGCAGCAGGTTGATTTTCTGGCCGCTTAAACGTTCCAGGACTTCTTTGGAAGTATCGAGTTCTTTCATGAGGGCATCAGCTGTCAAGGTGTTCAAATCAACATGACGCCGCCCGTGGGAGCCAATTTCGTGGCCGTCCGCGGCAATGCGCTTGACTAGCTCCGGTTTTGTTTCGGCCCACGGAGATGAAAGAAAGAAAGTGGCCTTGATATTTTCTTTTTTTAGGATATCCAAAATCGGCTGCACATTTTCTTCGCCCCAGCTGATATCAAAAGTAAGCGCAACCTGCTTTGTTTCGGTCTTGACGGAGTAAATCGGCTTTGAATTTCCGGTAACAACGGATACAACCTGTTCTTTGTTTACGGCCAAAACCGCAATCAGCATCAGGATCACGGTCCCCACCGCCAGCTTTTTTCTGTTCACCACAAAGACGCTCATTGTTTATCCCCCCTTAGAACCATGATTATTCCGGGGAGCCGTAAATCATGTTAAATATAAAAGAAGGTGTCGATAAAGACGCCTCCTTTTATATTTAAAGTTTAAATGTCCGATATTATCCACCGTGTATCGCGGTGGCATTATTTTGGCCAGCGAACCCCAAAAATGATTTCCAGCAGATCGACCTTGAAAATGATTCTGAGGAGCAGGTGTAATACCAATAAAGAAATGAAAATGGCCACGGCAACCTTGATAATCCAAAAGCCGATACTCAGGATGATGCCGAGCAGCGGTTTTAATACCAGGTAGGCCAGATAAATGCAGAGTATGAAAATCAGGACTTTGGCGATGATCCAGAGAATATTTTTTGAAGATGGGCTTTTTGTGCTCATTACAATCCCTCCTGCAGGATGATTTACTTCATTTTTTCAAGAGCAAAAACATTCATAGCACCGATTTGCTCCCTTAGATTCAGTATAGCATATTATAGACCAAATGAAGTTGCCCCAACTCATATATTGTAAAGAAAATTCAGGTATTGTGAAGAAAATTCATATATTTTGATGAAAATTCAGGAGGGATACCATGGAGACCACACTGGAAGTATGGAGGAAGTATCTGGAAAATGGAATCAAATGCTTGGGTGAAGGAAACACTGAAGAAGCTGAAAAAAGTCTGCAGATAAGCCTTCTCGAGGCTGAAGCGCTGGAAATGCCGGTGATTATCGCTTTTTCCCAGCGCTTGCTAGCAACGGTCCAGGTGAAAAATAACAAATTTAATGATGCCGAAGCTGGATTCCGAAGGGCACTGGTCTACTGCAAACAGCTGCATAACAATAAGGGGATTGCTGAAGCCAGGGCCGGACTGGCGAGTGTTTATTTCAGCCAGGGGAAGAATGCCAAAGCCATTTATTTATATAAGCAGGCTATCAGGGACTATCCGGGAGAAGCATCATCCCTGCGTTTAGCGGCCTTGTACTCCGATCTGGGCCAGGTTTATATAAAAATTAAAGAGTGGCAGGCTGCAGAAGAGAATTTTCTGCATGCCGAGAATCTCTGCCGGAAACATGGTTATCTGAGTGGGGAGGCAGAGATCAACCTCTGTTTGGGAGAAATCTATTACAGTCAGGCGCAGAGAATTGCGGCGCAGAAAAGATTTTATCATGCCGCGAAGATCTATGCCAGGTTAGGCGAACAAGTTTCTCTGGCTAATGCGCTGCAATATATCGCCTTCTTGTACTTTGAAAAAGACAGGTTGCCGGAAGCCCTGCTTTTGCAGCAGAGAGTTGTCGCGCTGTATTTGAAAAACGGCCGTGATCCTGAAGTCAGTGAAAGTTATTTCATGTTAAGTAATCTTCTTCAATGTTTGAAATTGCTGGATGAAGCAATCAGCAGCCTTGAGTTGTCCATTCAATACCATCAAGGAAGCGAATTCGGCTTTGCTGTGCGCTATTACAGTCTGGCCATCCTGTTGATTATGAAACAGGACTACTCGGAGGCGAAAAAACAGTATCTGGAAGCTCTGAAGTATTTTCAGTTCTTTGGTGACAGCTCCAAGATCGGCGAAATCAGCGAGGAATTAACATATCTTATCCGCTATGAGGATACTTTATTTCAGGAGAATCTGTACAAACTGCTCGGCAAAAGGTTTTATGACGAGCCGGAATTGCCGAAAGGAGAAGCGATGTTAAAGCTTGCCAATCTTTTGATGAAGAAAGGCAAAAATATGGAAGCGCTACGCTGCGGCTGGATCGCGCTGGTGTACGCCAGGTCGCTGCAGGATGAAACAAAAGAAATTGAGCTGCTGATTCAGGATTTGTCCCAGACTATCAGATATCACAAAAAGACCTCCCGATTTTATCGGTAAAATCGCTTAGAACTTTCAGAATGTAATTATACTTTCTGATATACCGAAAAAGGACTGTGAAAAAAATTGGGAATAGGTTAGAATAGATTATAAGCCAAAATAAGGTGGAGATGTTCACTTGAATCATCATGATCAGGTTCTGCTTGAAAGCTTTGAACGGATTTATTGTCTTTTAGAAAAAGAAACCCAAAATTTAACGGAGATCAAGTCGGCCTATGCCGAAAAAATTCGCCAGTGGGAGGATGAAATCAAAGCGTATGCGATGATGATAGAGGAAATCTCCTTGCCGGCCAGGTTTATTCTTGAGCATATCCTGTCCCTGAAATTTAAGTCCGGTCAGATGGCGGTGGAAGCTGAGAATATCACCCAGGGTTTCTCCGGAATAGGGGACATCCTCGTGGAAAAATTTGGTATTATCAAGATCTCCACAGGAAATTTACAGCTTAGCTGGCGCGATGAACTGTATAATTACTTATTTTATCCTGATAAGGTGGAATTGCGGACAAACGACGAAAGGACGACGATTAAACTGTTTTTTTCGCAGCAATTTGACGGGAAAGATATTCAAAGATTTTCTGCGGTTACGGAAAGCCGTCAGTTGTTATATATTCACCCAGCATTGAAAAAGTATTTAGAACCATGTCAACCATAAAATTTAAAATATAAGATTTATGGTTGACATGGTATTGTAGGAGTAAAAATTTTAAACAATTGAAGGGAGCGCTGAGAATTGAATTATACGAAAGAAGATGTCTTGCGAGAGGCGTATGAAAAGGGCGTAAAATTCATGAGACTTCAGTTTACCGATATTTTCGGAGTATTAAAGAATGTCTCTATTCCGGTAGAACAACTTGAGAAAGCCCTGGACGGAGAAATGATGTTTGACGGTTCTTCCATTGAAGGCTTTGTGCGTATTGAGGAGTCGGACATGTACCTGAGACCCGACCCTGACACATTTGTCGTCTTCCCGTGGAGGCCTGCTGAAGGTGGGGTAGCGAGACTCATCTGTGATGTCTATAATCCTGACGGGACGCCATTCAACGGTTGCCCCCGCAATACACTAAAAAAAGTACTGGCAGAAGCCTCAGAAATGGGTTTCAAATGTTACATAGGACCGGAGCTGGAGTTTTTCCTGTTCCATGTCGATACTGAGGGCAGACCGACCCTGATTACCCATGATAAAGCCGGTTATTTTGACATGACACCGGTTGATTTAGGGGAGAGTGCCAGAAGAGATATGGTTCTGGCGCTGGAACAGATGAATTTTGAAATTGAAGCCTCCCATCATGAAGTTGCTCCCGGACAGCATGAGATTGACTTCAAATATGCCGATGCCTTGGAAATGGCTGATAAAATGGTCACCTTCAGATTTGTCGTCCGGACGATTGCCCAGCGGCACGGACTGCATGCGACATTTATGCCGAAACCGATCTTTGGGATCAATGGTTCTGGAATGCATGTCAACCAGTCCTTATTCAAAAATGGCAAAAACGTTTTCTATGATCCGGAAGGACCGATGAACCTTTCGAGCGAAGCGTATCATTATATTGCCGGCATTATGGAGCATGCCAAGGCTTTCACAGCGATTACCAATCCTACGGTCAATTCGTATAAAAGGCTCGTTCCGGGCTATGAAGCACCCTGCTATATTGCCTGGTCGGGCCGCAACCGGAGTCCGTTGATACGTATTCCGGCCAAGAGGGGTTCTTCAACCCGTATTGAATTAAGAAGCCCGGATCCTTCCTGCAATCCTTATCTGGCTTTAGCGGTCCAGATTAAGGCCGGACTGGATGGGGTCAAACGGAAACTTAACCCGCCCGAAGCCGTTGATTTGAATATTTTTGCCATGGATGACAGGCAAAGAAAAGAGATGGGGATTGACTCGCTTCCCGGAGATCTCAAAGAGGCTTTAACGCTATTAAGCAATGATGAAGTCATCAAAGATGCCCTTGGCGAGCACATCTATTCCCGATTTGTTGCAGCAAAGACCGAAGAATATGACAGCTTCCGCATCGCCGTGCATAAATGGGAAATCGACAGATATCTCGAAATATATTAGCCAGAGCACGTGTAATGATAGATGGCTAAAATTGTCAACCTAGGCAAGGGTTAGGGATATATTCCTTAACCCTTATTCTTCCCTGGTACCGCGTTGCTGAATTATGGTAGCTATCCTGCTCCGCCTAAAGCGGAACTGTGGCCCTCCATGACACTAACATAAAAAATTGGTGAGTAAGTTTTCTCGCAGGGGGTATTCTAAACAGTGTTTATCAGCCAGTTCAACCAATTAGCTTTTCAATACATAGAGAATTATGAAGTACAAAAGGCGCCCCCGGTTACGATAATTGCCGGCCAGGAAGGACTGGGCAAGACTCAGCTACTGAATTGTATCCTGCAAAAGATGAAACCGCAAAAGGTGAAGATTGTCCTGATCGATGCGGATAAATTCTCTAAGAAATTTGCGTTTGCGGCCCAAAATGGCAGCCTTAACAGCTTTCGCCGTTCTGTGCGTTCCAATGACCTTTTCCTGCTTGATAATATTAATGTGCTGCAAGGAAAGAAGAAAACGCTTGAAGAACTGTTCCATACAGTAGATACCATTCTGGCTCAAGGCGGAAAGACGGTCATTACATATCAGGGCAGTACACCCAACTTTGACTTTTTGAACCAGCGGTTTGCATCAAGGCTTAAAAGCGGATTTTTCCTCTATTTAAAGGACCCGGCAGCCGAGGAGCTCGAGCATTTCATCGCATATCGTCTTACCGGAGATTTGTTTCAGGAGATCCGGCCCTGCCAGCCGGCGCTTCTTTCCGGTATTAAAAATATGAAGCAGGCTGTAAAGATCGCTGAACAGCTAAAAAAAGACATTCAGCCGACAAACTTTGCGGAGGAGAAAATCCATGTACCTCAGTCCGAAAAATTATTTCACCTTCCCGGCATCGGAGAACAGGCCAATCTCGTCGTTTCTATCGTTTGTGAATACTGCGGTTTGGAAAAAGACAAAGTCCTGGGAAGTACGAAAAAAGGGGAGATTGTGGAAGCAAGGCAGATGGTGTATCTCCTGCTGCATGAGATATTTCAGTACCCCTATCGCGATATTGCATCCTATTTTCGAAAAAACACCGGCAGTCTGACAAATCAGTCTGAAAAGATACGGGAGAGAAAACAGGTGTTGTTTGAAACTTTATGTAAAAAACTGTATAATGCTGAAAAGGAGAGATCTTATGGGCGCGGATAGCAAGGTTGCAGTTTTAACCAGCGGAGGGGATGCTCCCGGAATGAACACCGCGATACGGGCGATTGTTCGCAAGGGCATTTACCATGATCTCCGGGTATATGGGGTTTTCCATGGTTATGATGGGCTTCTGCGCGGTGAAATAAAAGAAATGGAGCTGGGCTCAGTTGCAGATATTGTGCATCGCGGCGGAACGATTCTGAAAACTGCCAGATGTGAAGAAATGTTTACGGCTGAAGGCCAACGTCTGGCCGCGGACCAGCTAAAGGCCAAAGGAATCGAAGCACTCGTGGTCATCGGCGGAGACGGTTCTTACCGCGGAGCAAAAAAACTTGCTGAATTGGGTATCAAAGTCATTGGCGTGCCCGGTACGATTGACAATGACATTGCCGGAACAGATTCAACAATTGGCTTTGATACGGCGGTGAACACCGTTGTCGAGGCTGTAAGCAAATTAAGAGACACCGCTTCGTCCCATGAACGGACTTTTCTTGTCGAAGTCATGGGCAGAAACTGCGGGGATATTGCCCTCCACTCAGGACTCGCGATTGGCGCCGAATCGATCCTGACGCCCGAAATCCCTTTTGATCTTCAAGAAATTAGTGAGAAACTGCTGCGGGGATATCGGAGAGGAAAAAATCACAGTATTATTATTTGTGCTGAAGGAGCAGGGGATATCCGTGAAATTGCTTCAGGCTTAAAGAATTATTCCGGATTGGAAAACCGAGTGACGATTCTCGGCCACATTCAACGCGGAGGAGCACCCTCGGCAGCCGATTCTTTGCTCGGAGCAATGATGGGCGGCAAGGCCATTGAGGCACTGATGGAGGGAAAATCTGAGGTGATGATCTCACATTTTCAAAATGAGATTGTGGACAGGCCACTGGAACTTGCTTTTAAGGAAAAGAAAATGTTTAACCGTAAACTCTATGAGCTGGCTAACGAGCTGGCTATTTAACGATATATAACTTTGCGAGGTGGGAAGAGAAGTGGAGACTGTTTTTGCCCTTGATATCGGCACCAGGGTCGTTATTGGACTTGTGGTGCAAAAGAGTGTATCGGGATATGAAGTCATAGCCAGTGCGCGAACCGAACATACGCAAAGAGCCATGTATGACGGACAGGTTCACGATGTGAACGAAGTCGCTAAAGCCGTGTCATTTGTAAAGCATGAACTTGAGCATAAACTAAACTGCAAATTGACAAAAGTGGCTGTGGCTGCAGCAGGCAGGGCGCTTTGTACCGAAACAGCGACGGTCACGAGAGAGGAAGTTCTGCCGACACACTGGGAACAGGAAGAAGTCCTGGCCATGGAAATGGAAGCTGTCCAAAAGGCCATGAAGAAAATCTCAGCTGAAGAGACAGATAATATCCTATTCTACTGTGTCGGATACAGTACGGTGAAGCAGCTGCTCGAAGACCAGCAGATTACAACGCTGGTCGGGCAGAGAGGGAAAAAAGCAGAAATTACGGTTATTTCTTCGTTTTTACCGAGAACGGTTGTCGATGGCCTTATTGCAGTTTTAGCAAGGGCGGGACTTGAGATGGCCAGTTTGACGCTGGAACCGATTGCCGCCGGACTGGCCGCAATTCCCGGAGATATGAGAAGACTTAATCTGGCCCTCGTGGATATCGGGGCAGGGACTGCAGATATTGCGTTTACCAAGGAAGGCACTTTCTTTGCTTATGGAATGGTGCCCATGGCCGGCGATGAGGTCACAGAAGCAATCTGTTCCAATTATCTGGTCGATTTTCAGGAAGGCGAAAGGATTAAAAAACAGCTGAACGGGAACGATCCAAATCCAAACAGCCTGATTGACATCGTCAATTTCTTCGGTGCCAGGTCCTCCGTCACACGTCAGGAAATACTGGATGTCATTAAACCGACCGTTCAGGTGATTGCCGAAAGGATCGGCGGAGAAATCCTGCTGCTGAATAACAGCTGTTCGCCCCAGGCTGTGATCATGGTCGGGGGAGGTAGCCTTACTCCTTTAATGGGAGATATTTTGTCAAAGGTGATTAATCTTTCCCGGGGTAGAATCGGCATTCAAGTCAGGGAAAGGTTGTCCGCGGTCTCCGGCCAGGAAGAAGATTTGTTTGGTTCGGATGTCATTACGCCGATAGGAATTGCAATTTCCGCGCTGGATAATAAAGGTCTCCATTATTATGCAGTCAATGTGAATAACACGAATATTCCGTTGTTTGAACTGCAGCTTGCTACAGTGGCGGAAGGGCTTCTCGCAGCAGGCATCCAGCCGAAAACGTTTTTTGGACGTCCGGGATCGGCGCTGATCTATAAGCTAAACGGTGAGATTCAGGTTATTAAAGGAGAGTTGGGAAGTCCAGCGGTGATTACAGTCAATGGCCAGTCGGCCAAGCTGGATCAGAGGCTTAGTCAGGGTGACATGGTCACCTTTAGGCCGGGTCATTCCGGAGAAGATGCCAAAGCGCAGGTCAAAGATGTCATTTCCCGGCCCACAGCGAAGAAGATTATCTGGGATGGCAAGGAAGAGGAATTCAATCCGTTCATCTATCTGAACAATAAACCGGCAAATGAAGAAGACTGGCTTGAGGATGGCTGCAGCCTGCTTGTAAAAATGAATGAAACGCTCTATGATTTACTGGCCATGAAAGGCATTAATATCAATAAAATCAACAAAAAGAAAATCAAAGTCAACAACCAGCCCCGGGAACTGGTATCGGATCTGGAGATTATCGTCAATGGTCACGCTGTAACCATTGATTGTGTTATTAATAACAACGACCGTATCGATATTCTTGAAAAAAAAATATTGATCAGGGATTTGGCGCTGGAAGCCGAACCGATGATTTTTACGGTTAACGGAGAAGCGTTCAGTTTACCGCCGTTTGAAGCAAAGATCTACTGCAAAGGAAGGGTCATTCAGGAAGATGAGCCTATTGAAGACGGTATGGAAATCAGAGTGGAAGGTTTTTCGCGCAAGCCCATTTTGTCGGAACTATTTCCGTATATCAATCTTGCTGAAAACTCAATTTCGGGCGGAAAACTGGAAATGCAGGTCAATGGCAGTGAAGCTCATTTTACGACCGAGCTGAATCAGGGAGACCGTATTATCGTCAACTGGATCAACAAATTTGCGCTCGCCAGATAAAAAAAAGAAAACCCCCAGCTGGGGGCGATAGGCCAAGGGCCTAGGTGGAAAGAGTCAAGGAGTATACACCCAGCAGTATAGTGGGAAACAGCCGTACTTGTCCCGTTTTTTCACCCAACAGCATGTTCTGGAGGGTGAATAGTTCAGGAGAGTGGTTTAACGCACTACATGGACCGCGTTATTTCTTCATCACGGCTCCGATACTCCCACCGATCGCACCCGCTATGGGACTAATCAGGACTTTCTCGAGCAGTATTTTCCAAGAAGGATCACCCGCATAGAAAATGTAATAAATCAATATAGTGACCACAAAAAAACCGATTCCGACAGCCAGTCCGTACAGAAGTCCTCTTGCTCCGGATTGATACGCAATGTAAAAACTGGCGATGAGTACTCCAATTCCGGCAGCGAGCAGTGAGTAAAGGAAAGATTCCTGCACCGAAGTAAAAAAGTAGACCAGACTCAGAACAACGGTCAGCAGAAATGAAATGACGATGGCCAGCGCTATACCTTTGGTAACTAACGACAGCTGAAACGATTTTGACATACGGCAGCCTCCCTTTTCTCCAATTTCTGTACACCATATGCTTGGCCCATATAACTTATGACTTAAAAGCTTAGACAAAGTTTGAAATAAAGAAGGTTTAGGGAGAAGGCGATCACGATGAAAAAAATGATTCCAGATTTTAAAAAGATGAGCGAACAGGAAAATAAGATCACGATGCTGACAGCCTATGATTTTCCAACGGCACGAATCATGGAAAAAGCCGGCGTCGATGTAATCCTTGTGGGTGATTCGCTTGGGATGGTCGTCTTAGGATATGACTCAACCGTTCCAGTGACAATGGAGGATATGCTGCATCATGCCAAAGCTGTCCGCCGGGGTGCTCCAAATACTTTCATGATTGTGGATATGCCTTATCTGACCTATGCGAGGCCTGAAGATGCGTTGCGCAATGCCGGAAGGCTGATGCAGGAGGGCGGAGCTGACGCTGTTAAACTCGAGGGCGGGGAGGAATACCGCGAGATTGTCAGCTTTCTGACCAAAGCCGGGATTCCTGTTGTCGGGCACATTGGTTTAACGCCTCAAACGGCCGGCCTGCTGGGCGGATATAAAGTCCAGGGAACAGAAATACACAGCGCTTCCAAACTTTTGCGTGATGCCGGGATGCTGGCTCAAGCCGGTGTTTTTATGCTGGTCCTGGAAGCAATACCGGCGCTACTCGCGGCAAAGATCACACAGTCGATATCCGTGCCGACCATTGGCATCGGTGCTGGGAATCAATGCGACGGCCAGGTCCTGGTTATTCATGACATGATTGGCGCTTCAGACAAGACTGTACCGACTTTCGTCAAACAATACGCAATGATTGAACCCCTGATCGTTGATGCTGTTCAAAAATATTGCGAGGAAGTCAAAGACAGAGCGTTTCCTTCCGACAAACATTCTTTTTCCATGAAGCAAGAGGTCTTAAGCAAGCTGACCTAACAGACAAATAATTTATTGATTTTTCGAAATAGTTTAGCAGGCTTAATATTATTCTTAAAAAATTAATATATTTTTACAATTTAAGTGAAAATAATCATTAATTTATGATATAATACAATAAACTATTTGGTTGTTTTATTTTTGCTTGGAAGGATGAATAACATTGAAGCTGAAAGATAAGACGTACAATAAGTTCTTGGAATTTTTCGAGAAGGTGTCCAAGAAACATGAAGAAGATCAGTTTGAGATTGCCTATTCCGAAATACAACGTGAAACAGGAGTAGCAAGTATTACCCTGAAAAAAGCGCTGAAAGTGCTGGAAGACGACAAGGTTATTGAAATTAACCAGGGCAGAAATACCCGATACGGCAAGATCAGGTACTTAAATAAATTGAATTCCAATTCAAAAGATCCCGCTAATAGAACAAGAACGCTTGCTTTAGTGGATGATGGAACGGTGAATCCAGGGACACTGCATCAAATCAAGAATATGTCCAGTCTCGTCGAACAGCTGCGGCAGAGGGTGCGTACCCAGGAGATGACGATCTCTGTGATTTTGGACAGACTTGCTGATTTAGAAGATAGAGTGCATCGCTAAAACATATTGGTTTTCCAGTTGTTTCTAGAGGATTTTTCTTCACCCCGGTGTTATAATAGCTATGATGCTGCTCTGTTTGTATGGACTATCATGGTTTTGATCCTATTTTTTTCTCGGGAACTGAGTAGTGGCAGCTTGTGTACATCATGCTTTGTAAAAAGAAGATGGAAAGATCTGTCCAGGTTCCCACCTGCATGTGCAGGGTCAGAAAACCAGATGTCTAACGGCAAAGCGGGAAGAGGATGTCCAACGGACATCCTCTTTAAAATTTATGAGGAATTCTATGGAGGAGAAAGTGTCTAATTCTAAATTTCTGGCTATAATTCCGTTAATGGTTTTAATATTGTTTGAGACGGTCTCACGCGGAAGTCTCGCCGATACGCTGGTCTGGTCCGTACACTATCCGAATCAATTCATTGCCACGTATGCCATGCTGTTTGGACTGATTAATGCTTTTTATCTTTTGCCCCGGCGTTTGTACCTGTCCATTGCAGTAGTCATTCTAACCGGCCTTTCCTTTATTGCACTGGTCAGCAGGGAAAAACTACTCCTAAGAGGAGAGCCTTTGCTGCCCTGGGATTTAAACCTTGGGAAGGAAGCCGCGAATATTTCCCAGAGCTTTCAGGATATGCCGATCGCTTTTATGTTGGGACTCGTGATTTTGCTCATCGCTGCGATCATCATGATCATTCGTTACATACCAAGAGAAGAGTACCTTTCGGCTCAAAAAGTCCCCATTGCGGTACTGTCTTTTCTCTTGCTGTTTAATCTGGTTGCCCATACTTCTATGCAAAAGACCTTCAACTGTCGGCTTGTAAACTGGAGCCAGCAGTCCAATTATGAAGAAAATGGCTTGATTATCGGCTTTATGATGAATTATAAAGCCTATTCGGATGATGCTCCGGCTTCTTACCAAAAAGAAAAAATTGAAAAGATTATTACTCAGACCAAAACTGATTACACGGTTGATCCGGATTTCACCCCAAATGTCATCTATGTGCAAAGTGAAGCTTTCTGGGATCCGACGCTGATGAAAGAAGTAAGCTTCAGCGAAGATCCAATTCCGTATTTTCATTATCTGCAAAAAAATTATTCAGGCGGAAAGATGGTTGTTCCTGTCTTTGCCGGAGGAACGGTGAATACAGAGTTTGAGGTTCTAACAGGATATTCCTGCCAGTTTCTCCCGGCAGGGATCATTCCGTATGTCCAGTACGCAACCAGGGATATGGATGCCCTGCCCGCGATTTACAAAAAGCAGGGCTATGAGGCTACGGCAATTCATACTTACCATAACTGGTTTTACCGCCGCAATATTGTTTTCGAAGAGATGGGATTTGACAAATTTATCAGCAAGGAATTTTTTACAGATCCTGAGAAGAAAGGAACTTATATCCGCGATACGGAGCTTACGAAGAAGATTCTGCAGCAGCTTGGACAGAATGATAAACCCGATTTCATCTATGCGATTTCGATGCAGGCTCATGGACCCTATGCGGAGAAACCTAATGCCGGAAATACGATTCAGGTCCAGGGTAACTTTTCGGCTAAAAGTAAAACCTTGCTGGAGAACTACGTGAATACAATTTCCGATGTCGATCAGTCCCTGAAAGCTTTGATTGAAGGTCTGAAGAAGATTGACGAACCAACGATTGTCGTTTTTTACGGAGATCATTTGCCCTTGCTTGGCAATAGCTCGGAAGTATACAAAGAGGCTGACTTTTTTCAGGACCGGAATAATTACAGTGATTATTTAAACAAATATACGGTGCCCTTTATCATCTGGGATAATTTCTCGAGCCCGAAAGATAAAGAAAATATCCGTATTTCCTCGAGCTTTTTGGGGCCTTACATTCTGGAAAAAAGCAAAAAAGAAGGAAATACCCTGACGGATTTTCTTTATTCCTTATATGAAAAAGGGTCGGACGTTATGACCGCTGCGCTTTATCAGCAGAATGAAAAAATCACCGAAACAGAATCTGCAGACTATGAAATGCTGCAATATGATTCGCTGATTGGCAATGCGTATGCCTATGAGCTGGAACCACGGGATAAACCAGTTCAGAATGCTTTGTACCTGCTTGGAGAACGTTTTCCCAAGATCGAAAAGGTCCTTCGCCTGAGTGAAGATGTGATTCAGGTTCAAGGAGAAAACTTCCTACCGGATTATCAGATTTATATTGATGATACCCCGGTTAAAACGAAGTATGTAAGTAATACTGTCTTAACAGCCACTTTGCCCAAATCAATCCAGAATGAGACTGAGCCGGTCAAGCTTCTTTTAAAGATGATCGACAGCCTCAATAATGTTATTTCAGAATCAAATACGTATTCATTCTCGCGTGCGGATGGTGCCTCCATCAATAATAAATAAGTATAAGTAGAGCGTATTTTAAATAAATGACTCAACTTTCCCACCATTAAATAATGGTTAAAGCCATGATTTTTCTGACACATCAGGTTGCAAACAACAATCGTTCTTTGAAAGACCGTGGAATAGTGCTAAGAAAAGTATCCATAATCATA
>NZ_JAPDHR010000020.1:0-85922 GCF_030063005.1 Dehalobacter sp. | reverse complement strand
CTCCCCCATGGGGGAGTGAAGAAAAAGGAGACTTTCGATTGTAAGACTTAATGCCACTATCCTGTTTGAAGATTTAAATGCAATCACCCAGTAATGTATAGGTTGCATTTACAAAGTCAATTGAGGTACAATTTTTTATTAAAGCGCTATTTCAAAATACAGATTCAAATATGGATTATCTTGATATATAATATACCTATTGTTAACAGTTAGCGTTCAAAATAAGTTTGAGGCAGGAGGATGGTAGGATGACTCAGAATGAGTTGTTACTTCATTTAAGAAAGACCGTTGAACAGGTCTTAAAAGCTCCCTACTACAAGAAAAAACTGGCTGAGGTGGGTATCTATTATCCCGGTGATGTCAAATCCCTGGAGGATTTTCGGAAGATACCATTGACGGATAAAGAAGCGTTACGCCAGAATTATCCTTTCGGATTATTTGCCGAGCCATTGGAAAAGATGGTCAGAATCCATGCTTCCTCAGGGACAACGGGAAAACCGACCGTTGTAGGGTATACCCGTGAAGATATTCAGTTATGGGCCAAAATTGTGGCCAACGGTCTCAGAAGGGCTGGCATTACGTCCAACGACGTTGTACAGGTCGCTTATGGCTATGGCTTGTTTACCGGCGGTATGGGACTGCATTACGGATGTGAAGAACTTGGGGCTTTAGTCATTCCGATCTCCGGCGGCAACACCCAGCGTCAGCTGATGCTGATGCGTGACTTTGGAAGTACGGTTCTTTGCTGTACTCCGTCGTACGCACTTTATCTGGCAGACAGTCTGGGGGAAGAGGGTATGACCAAAGAAGACCTGAAGCTGAGGGTCGGGATATTTGGCGCTGAGCCCTGGACAGAACAGATGAGGACAGAGATTGAAGCCAGACTTGGTATTCGGGCGCTCGATATCTATGGATTGAGTGAAACGATGGGACCCGGCGTTTCTTTGGAGTGCCTGAAGGGCGAAGGGCTGCATATCGATGAGAACTTCTACCCTGAAATTCTCGATAAAGACGGAAATGTTCTGCCAGAAGGAGAAACAGGAGAACTTGTTCTTACCAGCTTTAACAAAATGGGTTTCCCCGGACTTCGCTATAGAACGAAAGATATTACCAGCATCACCTATGGAAGCTGTACCTGCGGCCACACCGGCTGGACGATGAAGAGAGTGTCGGCCAGAGTCGATGATATGCTGATTATTCGCGGTGTCAACGTCTTCCCAAGCCAGATTGAAGAAGCGATCCTGTCGGTAGGCGGAATCGAACCGCATTATCTGATTGTTGTGGACCGTGAGGGTAATCTCGATACCCTCGAAGTGCAGATTGAGGTGAATGCGGCAAGCTTCAACGATGAGATCCGGGAACTCGAAGAGCTCCAGCAAAGGCTTCAAACTAAAATACATGAGATCCTTAATATTGCGGCCAGGGTGCGTCTTGTCGAGCCGAAGAGTATCCCGCGCAGCGAAGGAAAAGCGAAGCGTGTAATTGATAAACGCAAGGAAAAACAATTAAGCTAAATTCTCCTAAATGAAAAAAATAAAGGGGGAAAAACATATGTTACAACTGTCAATTTTTCTGGAAAATGCCCAGGGCCGTCTGGCAGACGCACTGAATACTTTAGCTGACCTTCAAGTCAATATCCGCGCGCTGTCCCTTGCTGACACCAAAGATTACGGTGTACTCAGGATTATCGTGGAGAACCCGGAAGAAGTTGCGGAGAAACTCCGGGAGCGCAATTGTGTCGTCAAGATCACCCGGGTCTGGGTGCTAAAAGTTCCCGACAGTCCGGGAGGTCTGGCTGGACAACTGAACAAGCTTGTTGCCGAGGGTGTGAACGTTGAATATATGTATGGTTTTGTGGAAAAGGAAAACGAGCAGGCCCAGGTCGTTCTAAGAGTCAGAGATGCTGAAATCATGCAGGCCGCGATGGACAAACTCGCGCTCAAATGAAGAAAGAAGAAAGTAAGCGATCAAACACAGTATGAAAATATAATAACAATATGAAAAAAACCTGTTTCCTTACAAAAATAAGGAAACAGGTTTTTTGTATAATCCGTTCTGGCATTTAGGAAAATAAATTTAGTACCATTGAAAATTTGTTTTTGGAGGATGATATGCAGGACTTCATTGCGACTTACACCAGCCAAAGAAAAAAACAGGAGACTCGGCAATATCTGCTCGATAATATCACCTATCATCTTGCACCGCTGCTTATCGCATCCAAGCCGGCTGAGCTGCTTACATTTACCACTGCCATCAAAAAAGATGCGCTGGAGGCCTGGGATCAAATCAAAGATAGGCTTTACCCCTATGTGATGGTTCAGGAAATTGTCAGGAATAAAGCTTCTGTCAGCGTATTATTTTATGCAGCAGACAGATTATCTTCAATACTTCAAATCCCTGAGAACCAGCATTTCTTAAGATCACTGGATTATTGTGGGGAGACGGATCAGGATACGGCAATCCGGACTTTAAAACAAAAATGGATCATTGGGCCTTTCCCTCACGAAATCGGACTATTTCTGGGCTTCCCACTGGACGATGTGGCAGATTTTATCTATTTCCCCGATAAAAAACCTCTGCTGACCGGTTACTGGAAGGTCTACCATGCTCCTGAGAAAGCCAGGAGAATATTTCAGGAATACAACGAGGCCAGATATGCATACATCCGATACATGCTCGACGGGAACAAAAGTGAGGGCTTTTTAAAATGCATGGGTCGGAACCGGTTGAAAGGATCTTCAATATAATAAGCTAAAGAATGATTTGCCATGGCCGTCAGGAGGAATTGGGATGTTTAGTTACCAGAAACGTTTACTATATCCGGTTTATGTTGAGCAGAAAAATGAGAAGCTGGCCTGGACCTTATTGGAACATATCGGCGGGAAAGACGGGGAATTTACTGCTTTTACACGTCATATGTATCAGCGCCTGCATGTGATCAATCCATATATTCGTGATCTTTTGGGTATGATTGCTTCGGAAGAGCTTGCGCATATGGAGATCATTGCAGCTGTAGTCAGAAAGCTTGGCCTTGCTGATTTGCCGCTTGCCAATTCCGGGCAGGAGTCCTGGAATATGGAATATGTTGAGAAAAGTACGGATATTAATGAGATGCTCAAAATCGATGAAGAAGCGGAAATCAGGGCGAAGAGACTGTACCTGCGGCATCTCACACTGACTGAGGACACTTCGCTAAAGAAAGTGCTCCAATTCTTAGTCAACCGGGAAGAAGTTCATCAAAGATTACTAAGAAAAAGCGGTGTTCTAGTGGCTCAGGAAGCCAATAATGAGCAGTTCTCGACGCTGATTCATGAATATAAAATGAGTTTGCGCGTAATGAAGTAACAAATTTTCCCTTGGTCAATAAACTATGAGGGGATTATTATGTTATAGGGGAGAGGAAAATGAGTATTGCTATTACCAAAATGAATTATGGTAAACTGGTTGTCGGAATTGATGCGGAGGTTGAGCTCAAAAACGGTAAAAACTGCAGGGGAATCAATTTTGATAATGCAGCAACGACGCCGCCTTTTGTTTCAGTGCTCCAGGAAATCAGCAGTTTTGCACCGTATTATTCGTCAATTCACAGGGGGTCCGGCTACAAGTCCAAATTGTCTTCGGAAAAATATGAAAGTGCCAGGAAAACAGTGATGGATTTTGTGGGTGCAGACCACAAAAGGGATGTGGTGATCTTTGTTAAGAATGCCACAGAGGCTATCAATAAAGTGGCCTTCAGGCTGTCACAGGACGTGGATCCATACATAAAAAGTGTTATCCTTTCAACTTCCATGGAGCATCATTCCAATGACCTGCCCTGGCGGGAAAAGTATGAGGTCGATTATATTGAGGTGGATGAATGTGGAAGGCTAATCTTTAACGATTTTATTGAAAAGCTGGAAAAATATAAAGGCCGGGTCAAGCTGGTAACTGTAGCCGGAGCTTCAAATGTAACAGGTTATGTCAATCCCGTACATCGAATTGCTGAATGGGCTCATAAATATGGTGCAAAGGTCATGGTTGACGGATCACAGCTGCTTCCTCATCAGCCGTTTGATACGAAGCCCTCCGCTTCCAGCAAACATATCGATTTTCTTGTTTTCTCCGCACATAAGATGTATGCGCCTTTTGGGACCGGCGTTCTGATTGGCCCCAAAGACTTTTTCCTGAAGGGAAGCCCCGATTATCAGGGCGGAGGAACAGTCAAAGCTGTAACCCGTGATTTTGTAATCTGGAATGATCCTCCTTCCAAAGATGAGGCCGGAACGCCCAACTTAATGGGCGTGCTGGCCTTGGCCGCAAGTATAAAAACCCTGAGCGCAATCGGGATGCGAAATGTGTACAAGCATGAAAAAACCCTGACATCTCAACTGATTCAGGGATTAAAGAAAATAGACTGTATCGACATATATTGTGCAGAAGATCAAAGTCAGGAACGGGTCGGGATTGTCCCCTTTAATATGAAGGGCATTTATCATGAGAAACTGGCGGATATACTAGCCGGAGAAGCCGGAATTTCTGTCAGGAGCGGGTGTTTCTGCGCACATCCTTACGTCCAAAAGCTGATGAAAGTCGAACCAGCCATCTTAAGCGCAGTTGCAGATCATCTTCCGGAAAATAGACCCGGGATGGTCAGAGTCAGTTTTGGTTTATACAATGAACCTCACGAAGTTGGCAGGCTGCTGGAAGCATTGCAGGAAATTGCCAAAGACAGAAGACGATATTTGAAAATGTACAGCTAAGACAGTCAAGCCTGCATAAAGATAAGAACCATTACCGACAATAAAAACATACATCTAAGAAATGGTGGTGCTTATCATGGAAAAAGAGAAGAAACTCAGCCTGATTTTGTTCAGCGGGGATTATGACAAGGCGATGGCTGCCTTGATTCTGGCTAATTCGGCCCGCGAGCTCAACATGAAAGTCAGTATCTTTTTCGCTTTTTGGGGTCTGTGCCTGATACGCGATCCGGAGAAGATGTCTTTGGAAGACAAAACAGTTTATGAAAAAATGTTAGGAATGACGGCACCGAAAGGTCCGGAAGACCTGCCGCTTTCTCGGATGAATATGGCTGGCATTGGAAAAGCCATGCTGAAACAAATGATGGAAGACCAGGACGCACCAAATCTTTCCGCTTTTCTGAAAGGAGCGCAAAAAAAGGGGGTAAGCTTTTACATATGCAAGCTTTCCCTTGAGATCATGGGTTTTACACTTGAAGAAATGATTCCGGATGTCAAAATCATGACAGCGAAAGATTATCTGCAGGATGCCCTGGAAGCGGACATAGAGCTTTTTATCTAAACTGCTAATCGGCTTCTTCCTTTACACTGTTTCCTTAAAGTTGTTATATCTTCGGTATCCGATATTCGTTCTCTGTATTATCCGCATCAATCACAGTCATATATTCCCGCTGACTGCCATTGGCAGTTTTATTCCGCGTCCCTTGGCGAAAGGCATTCGCCCCGAGTATGGTCTTTTTCTTCTTGCTGAAAAATTTCTGATAGATGACGCGGGTGGAAATCCCGATGCCCAGGAGAAGCAAAAAGACCCAAGAAACTATTACTGCCAGGAAAATCATTCCTAAAGCAAAAATGGAATATAGAAGATATTTTAATAAATCAGGCATTTATATCACCTCTGACTATTATTATAAGCAGTAAGCTTAAGATATGATTAATGCAGACAAATGATTAATGCAGATCATTAATATGCAGAATGAATCTTAGGTTATCGGATAAGCTCTAAGGTGAATTTAATCATTGCCGGATATTGTAAGGTTTAGAAGAACGATTGTCTTTACAAATGAAGTCATGAATCTAACGTGACAGTACGAAGAAGGAATAGCCCAAAAAGTAAAATTATGCTAAAATAAGTGAAGAAAGGGGATGTGAATTTGGATGTTTTTGTCGGGATTTCTCTTTCCCTGATTATTGTAGGAATCATTCTGGTTATTCTGGAAATATTCATTATTCCAGGCTTTGGCGTCTCAGGGATCATCGGGCTTTTGATGATGATCGGTGGAGTATTTTTAGTGGCTGATTCGTTCGCCGAGGGCGTCGTGTATCTTCTGATCATACTTATTATGGCAGGGCTGCTGATCTATATTGGGTATAAAACGGGTCGGCTGAAAAAACTCTGGCGTAAGGTAACTTTGGGGGAAAAGCAGAGAACCGAAGAAGGCTTCGTAGCACCCAAAACAGATTATAAACACTATCTCGGGAAAACAGGAAAAGCCCTGACCCTGCTCCGTCCGGCAGGCACAGCGCAGATTGAAGGAGAACGGGTCGATGTCGTCACAGATGGAAGTTTCATCCCAAAAGATTCTGCGATAAAGGTCATCGCGGTTGAGGGCACAAGAATCATTGTGAGTAGGGAAGAAAATGAATAGGAGGTTATAAACATATGACAACGGCACTTGTTACAACGGTGATACTGATTATGCTGGTTCTGATTATTCTAATGGTTCTGTTTACGTTTATTCCGGTCGGTCTCTGGATTTCGGCTTTGGCAGCTGGTGTTAATATCGGCATATTCACACTGATCGGAATGAGACTTAGGCGAGTTGCACCGATCAGGATTGTGAACCCATTGATTAAAGCACATAAAGCTGGTCTGGGACTTACCCCGGCACAGCTTGAGGCCCATTACCTTGCCGGAGGAAATGTTGACAAGGTTGTTAACGCATTAATTGCTGCGGAAAGAGCGGCCATACCGCTTAAATTTGAAAGAGCCGCAGCCATTGATTTGGCAGGACGTGATATTATGCAAGCGGTGCAAATGTCCGTTAATCCGAAAGTTATCCAAACACCCACTGTCTCTGCTGTTGCACAAAATGGGATTGAATTAAGAGTCATAGCAAGAGTCACAGTTCGGGCAAACATTGACCGTCTGGTTGGCGGAGCTGGTGAAGAAACGATTATTGCACGCGTCGGAGAGGGCATAGTAACAAGTATCGGCAGTTCCTCTTCCCATGCCAATGTTCTCGAAAATCCGGACATGATATCCCAGGCTGTTTTGAATAAAGGGTTGGACTCCGGAACAGCTTTTGAAATCCTCTCCATTGATATTGCCGATGTCGATGTCGGCAAAAACATTGGAGCGCAGCTGCAAACAGATCAGGCTGAAGCGGACAAGAGGATTGCCCAAGCCAAAGCGGAGGAACGCAGAGCGATGGCGGTAGCCAGGGAACAGGAAATGAAAGCGTCCGTTCAGGAAATGAGAGCAAAAGTCGTGGATGCGGAAGCGGAGGTGCCACTGGCACTGGCATCAGCTTTAAAAGAGGGACGCCTTGGCGTTATGGATTATTACAATCTGCAAAACGTGATTGCAGATACCCGCATGCGGGATAATATCGCTGTCACAGCCAAAGGAGATGAACCGGAAACGACGATACCCAAGAAGTAGGTGATGTTCAGTGGATATCATAACATTTATCATTATTGCGGTTGTAATTTACAGCTTCTTTGCCAATAAAGACAAGCCTCCGCAACGCAGGCCTGTTAGGCCGGAGGACAACAGGCCGTTGTCCGAACCTCTGACAACCGAGATGGACAGGGACATTTCCCGGATGGAAAGAAAGAAAAAAGGAAATTTCTTCGAAGATCTGGAAAGACAGCTTAGGGAATCTGTGGAAAAGGCTGAGAGAGAGCTGCAGGCTGGACCGTACGGATCAACCGTCAAGAAAAAGGCTGCTGCCCCTCCGACTTCTGCTTCTTCAGTTCCGCGGAAAGCTGAAACCGTCCAAAAAACAGAAAACAAATGGAGAGAAGAAGGACGATCGGACTATGATCGGTATATTTCCAACGAGGGCACCCAGGGCATTGAAGGCCTCGGCGGCGATGAAGGAACCGCAGACCAGGAAGGAACATGGGGAGCCGAAGGCAGTGATTATACCAACAGGCAGATCATACCGAGAGATCAAATTTCTCAAAAAAGACAAGCCTTCGGTTTCGGTTTGTCATCCTCGGAAGTGATGCGTGGCGTGATCTGGGCTGAGGTTCTAAAGGAACCGAGGGCCAGGAGAGCATTTCCGCGAAGATAAACAAGATAAAAATTTTAAAATAAATAACAATTTAAATTTTTATAATGTAATGAAGAAATTAAAAATATACCCTCCTATTGGCAGTAAACTGCTCGGGAGGGTTTATTTTTGCCTCTTGAGCAAAATAGAGTACCATATTATGGGAATATGAATAGAATAGAGCGAATATAGAATAGCAGGAGGTGCAAAAAAATGGCAGTTGAAGGTGCTGTAGGCGCTTATGGCGGAGGCATGGGCGGCGGATGTCTTTGTGGGATCGCTATTGTTGTTGTAATCATTTTATTGTTGATTGCAATGGGAATCGTATTCTAGGATAACGAAATAATACAAGTGTCCCGGAAAGGAGGCCCAAAGAATGTATAGACAAGGTGGTTGTTGCTGCAGCATGCCGGTTGCCAGACCAGTGGCTGTACCCAATTATGGGGTAGCAATTATTGCGATTGCAATTTTGATTTTAATTGCCCTTGGCGTAATATTCTAATTCTTACGGCTGAATCTGCTGGATGGTAAAACCAAAAATAGATGCAAATTGCTTGCTTAGTCGGGGATGTCCAAGAAATTTGGACATCTTCGTTTTTACGTGTTATTCTTTATTTTTGATACAAAAAATGGACAACAAGCTTTATTTAGCCAAAAAGAACGGAAGAGACCGGGTTGAAGCCTGATCTGGAGGTTAAGGAGAGTTCATGAACATACAGATATTTGGGATTAAAAAGTGTTTTGATACAAAAAAAGCGGAGCGCTGGTTTAAAGAACGCCGCATTCAATATCAGCTGATTGATCTGGAGCAAAAGGGATTAAGCAAAGGGGAACTGCAGAGCATCAAAGCAGCGATTGGTCTGAACAACCTGTTTAATACCGGAAGCAAAGACTATTCCCGGTTAAACCTCAACAAAATCAGCAGTTCCAATGTCAGGGAAGAGCTGCTGCTGAACAATCCAAGTCTCTACCGGACGCCGATCGTACGCAATGGCAGACAGGCCACAGTAGGGTATGCTTCTGAAGTTTGGGAATCATGGGATTAGTACCGAGCCATAACAAATGTTATGGGTTAATCTCAGTAAGTGCTTGGAGCAGGCTGTCCATCTCCTCGTCACTGCCGATACTGACACGCAGGTAATTGTCAATCTTGGGCTGGCGGAAGTACCTAACCAGAATGCCCTGCTGTCGGAGTTCGGTAAAGACCCCTTCGGCTTTGAACACGGGGTGGGATATGAAAATGAAATTCGCCTGTGAAGGAATCACTTGCCAGCCCATTTGCCTGAGTATCGGAACAATTCTTTCCCTGGTTTGCATCACTTTCTGTCTCGTGGCCTGAAAGTAGGACTCATCTCTTATGGCTGCGATTGCTCCGGCCATGGATAGGCGGTCCAACGTATAAGAATTAAAGGAATTTTTGATCCGGTTCAAGCCTTCCATCAGCCCATCCTGACCTAAAGCAAAGCCTACCCTTAAGCCTGCCAGAGACCGGGACTTGGACAGGGTCTGGATCACCAGCAGATTCGGATACTTCGCAATAAGCGGAATGGCAGTTTCACCGCCAAAATCGATATAAGCTTCATCAACGATGACCACCTTATCTGGATTGCGGATAAGGATTTTTTCTATCATTTCCATCGTTACATAGTTGCCGGTAGGGGCATTGGGGTTTGGAAAAATGACGCCGCCCTCGGAATCGTAGAAATCAGGCGGGTATAAAGAAAATTCTTCCCGCAGCGGAACCAGCCGGTAGTCCAGTTGAAACAGGTTGGCATAGACCGGGTAGAAACTATAGGTAACATCCGGGAAAAGGATCGTGCTGCCCGGGTCAAAAAAAGCCATAAACGCAAAGGCCAGGATTTCATCGGAGCCGTTTCCGACAAATACCCACTCCTTCTTCAGGCCGTAATATTCGGCTACGGTCTGGCGCAAGTCCTCTCCGCTCGGATCGGGGTATAACTTCAGTTTTTCATTCGCAGCTTCTTTGATTGCTTCGAGGACTAAGGGCGAAGGCGGATAGGGGCATTCGTTCGTATTCAGCTTGATATATTTTCTGTCTTTCGGCTGTTCTCCCGGTACGTACGGTCTCTGACCAGCCGCAATTTTGCTCCAGTATTTGCTCATTTGCTCACTCACTCTTTTCAGTAAAATAAACCACCGATTTTTTTCGTTTCTGGGTAAAAAATAAGACGTTGAGTAGATTATATCCTGAGTATATCGGGCCTGCAAGCCAATTCTAATTAATCTTTTTAAACGGAATCACGATTTAAAGATATTTATTCATATTGTACTTGACACCGGGCAAATACTTTAATAAACTAAAGTGTAAAAGAGATAACCCCGGAGGTAAGTAATCATGTTAAGTGACGAAAGGATCAGGGATACCCTGACCGATTCTCTTTTTGAAGCGATCCTTAAGCTCAAAACGAAAGAGGAATGTTACAGCTTCTTTGAGGATCTGGCTACGGTAGCGGAGATCAAGGCCCTCGCGCAGCGGCTGGAAGTCGCCCGCATGCTGGAGGAAGATGTGACCTATTCCAGGATTGCTGAAATGACCGGAGCAAGCTCTGCCACCATCAGCAGGGTCAAACGTTGTTTAAACTATGGTGCCGACGGGTACAAGATGGTTCTCGAGCGGATGGAGAAAGACCACAAAGAATAAGAACTTTCAGAAAAAGAGGTGCAATAATTATGGAACGTTCATCATTGGGGCTTAAAATTCCGGAGGGGATGATCGATCTTCTGCCGGCTGAATTAGCACAGCTGGAGGAACTGGAAGGAAAAGCAATCAGTGTGTGTAAAAATTGGTCCTATCAAAAAGTTGCGACTCCCGGGCTCGAATACCGGGCTTGTGTGGAGCCTGACGCAGACAAGGATGACCATCTATATAAATTCTTTGACAAGAACGGTCATATTCTCGCGTTAAGACCGGAATTTACGACTCCGATTGCCAGGATGGTTGCCACAAGGCAGAAAGGCGGACAATTTCCTTTGCGGTTCTGTTACAGCGGTGATGTTTACAGGAATGATTCCGCCCGTTACCGGGAGTTCAGACAGGTGGGTGTTGAACTGATCGGCTCGGATAATGACATTGCAGACGCTGAAGTCATTGCGCTGGCCATAGAAATCATGAAGACGCTTGAAATCAAAAATTTTCAGCTGAACCTCGGGCATAACGGGATTTTCTCGGGGCTTGCCGAAGAAATGAAGTTTGAAACCAAAGTCAGGGAGGAGTTGGAAGACGGTATAGCCCGCAAGGACATGGTCAAACTTGAAAAAATCATTTCTTCCAACGATTTGCCTGAGTCGGCAAAGGAACTTCTTCTTTCCCTGCCTTATCTGACCGGCAAAGAAGAAGTCCTGGATAAGCTCCAGAACTGGACGCATATCAAACCGATAAGAAAAGCTGTTGAATCTTTACGGACCATCTATTTGTATTTAAAGGAATTCGGAGTTCAGGACTACGTATCCCTGGACCTTGGGATTTTAAGAGGGTTCTCGTATTATACCGGCGCAATTTTTGAAGGCTATCTTCCGGGGATCGGCGTTCCGCTGATTGAAGGAGGACGTTACGATGGTCTCTATGCAGATTTTGGAATGAACCACGGCGCAACAGGCTTTGCGGTTAATCTTGGCTTTATACTTGAGAAGGCTGCAGATTTTGAATTGGATATGGCCGATGTTCTGGTTTACGGACAATCCCCCGGAGCTGTGATCAAACGCTGCCGGGAGCTCAGAAAGAGCGGCAAAAAAGTTGAGATGGCCCTCGGATTCCTGGAGGACACCGATGCCAGAAACATGGCTTCCAGCCGCGGAATTGCGCTGCTGGAGAAGATTGAAAGCAATAAATAAGTGTCCTGCCTAATGGGGCAGGTCAAATAGTTTCTAACTTACACGATTTTCATTTAACATCGTTAGCAATTAATTTACAGGCCATTGGTCTAATCATGAATCTTTGGAAGGGGCTTTGCATTGTGCCGAAGAATTATTTAACCATAGCGCTGCCAAAAGGAAAATTACTGACGGATTCAGTGGCGCTTCTGACGGAAGCGGGGCTGGACTGCAGATCAGTAGAAAATGATTCCCGTAAACTGTTGTTTGATCTTCCGGGATCAGAGGCGAGAATCATCATTTGCCGCCCGACGGATATCCCGACCTATGTGGAGCAGGGAGCTGCGGATATCGGTTTTGTTGGCAAGGATACTGTAATTGAACAAAACAAAGATGTCGCCGAACTGGTCGACTTAAAATTCGGGTACTGCCGCTTTGTCGTGGCGATGCCGGAGGAGAACCTGCCGCAGAAGCTGCCGGATGGCCTATATGACCTGAGCGTGCTGAATCATAAGAGAGCGGCAACCAAGTTCCCGAGAGTCGCCCAGCTGTTTTTCAATGAGCACGGCATGCAGGTCACACCAATCAAGCTGCATGGCAATATTGAACTTGCTCCCCGCGTGGGTCTGGCTGAAATGATTGTGGATATTGTCTCAACCGGCAAGACCTTAAGGGAGAATAAACTGGCGGAGGTTGCCCAGATCCTCGAAGCTACGAGCAGAATGATTGCCAACCGTGTGTCCTACCGTGTAAAATATGAACGCATTCAGGGACTTGCAGAAAAAATCAGAGTCCTTGTCCAGTAGTACGACTGACATTGCCAAAGGAGGCTTAAGACGATGAAGACTGTGCAAAAAATTCAGGATATTGACCTGAAGAAGCTTATTAATAAATCCTACGGCGATAACCACAACCTCGAAGAAAAAGTTGCAGGAATTCTGCAAAAGATTCGTGAGCAGGGGGATGAAGCCCTATATGACCTGACTGCCGCGTTTGACGGGGTTGACCTGAAGGGCTCGGGATTGCGGGTCACCGATCAGGAGATCTGGGAAGCTTATAAAAAAGTAGATGATGTGTATCTGGAAGCAATTAGCCAGGCGATGAACAACGTCAGAACCTACCACGAAAAGCAAAAAAGGGTTTCCTGGTTTGATATTGCTGAAGACGGCAGTATCCTCGGTCAGATCATTCGTCCTCTGCAGCGGGTTGGGATCTATGTTCCGGGAGGAACAGCGGCTTATCCATCTTCTGTTCTGATGAATGCGCTTCCGGCAGCTGTAGCCGGAGTCGAGGAGATCGTCATGGTTTCTCCGCCCCTGAAAGACGGAAGTCTTTTGCCGGAGGTGCTGGTCGCTGCCGCAGAGTGCGGTGTCAAAGAGATCTATAAGGTCGGAGGTGCGCAGGCGGTCGCTGCTCTTGCTTTTGGCACAGCGACGATTGCACCGGTGGATAAGATTACAGGGCCGGGCAATATCTTTGTGACCCTTGCTAAGAAAATGGTCTATGGAACCGTGGACATTGATATGTTGGCCGGACCGAGCGAGATCCTTATTCTTGCGGATGAAAGCGCTGCCCCGGAGGAACTGGCGGCAGACCTGCTTTCGCAGGCGGAACACGACAGGCTTGCCTCAGCAATTCTGATTTCGCCGTACTCCGATTTGTTGGAAAAGACCGTGATTGAGGTGGAACGCCAGCTTGAAGCGCTTCCACGGGCTGAAATTGCCAGGGCTTCCTGGGATACTTACGGGGCTGCAATCCTGGTTGAAGATCTTGAAGAAGGGATCAACCTTGTGAACCGCATTGCCCCTGAACACTTTGAGCTTGTTGTGCAGGATCCGTTTGCTTGGCTGGGCAAGGTAAAAAATGCCGGAGCGGTATTCCTGGGAAGATATACGCCGGAACCGGTCGGCGACTATTTTGCGGGACCGAACCATATCTTGCCGACAGGAGGGACCGCACGCTTTTATTCTGTCCTTAGCGTCGACACCTTTGTCAAAAGGATCAGTGTGATTAATTATTCCGAAGAAGCACTGCAAAGGGATGCCGCCCAGATTGCGTATCTTGCCCGCAAAGAAGGCTTGGAGGCGCATGCCAGAGCCATAGAGGTCAGACAGAAGTGGCGTTGAAATCGTGATGGCGGAAGAACAGTATCTTCATGTATAATAGAAGGATAAGGTTAGTAAGGGGGCCTATAGTGTGAGGAGTGCCAATCTAAACAGAACAACCCTGGAGACGGAGATTTCACTGACGCTGGCGATTGACGGCAGCGGGAGAGTAAACGTAGATACCGGAATCGGTTTTTTTGACCACATGCTTGATGCCTTTTGCCGGTTTGCCCATTTTGATCTGGAAATTAAAGCCGGAGGAGACCTGAAAGTTGACCAGCATCATTTGGTGGAAGACTGTGGGATCGTCCTTGGACAGGCGTTGAAAGAAGCGCTGGGGGACAAGTCCGGAATTGAGAGAGTCGGGGATTGCCTGTTTCCGATGGATGAAGCCCTGGTTCAGGTTGCCGCAGATATCTCCAACCGGGGATTTTTGGTCTGGAAAGTTGATTGCCCGGAAGGGATGGTCGGTGATTTTCCGGTAGAGATGGCGGAAGAATTTTTCCGGGCATTGGCGACGAATGCCGGCATCACGCTGCATATTTGCATGCTGGATGGGAAAAACAGGCATCACATTCTGGAAGCCTTATTTAAAGCCACGGGCAGGGCCTTCGGACTTGCTGTGAGGAAAAACAGTCATGTTGACGGCGTACCCTCCACCAAGGGGAGCTTATAGGATAGAGCTTTTAAGGTTGACAAGGTACTAGCTGGCAAAACAGCATGTAATTACTGGAGGACATCATTAGAATGATAGGCATAGTAGACTATGGACGCGGAAATCTGCGAAGTGTGGAAAAGGCGTTTGAAAAACTTGGGTTTTCAGCGGAGATCATGGAGTCTCCGGAAAAGCTAACCGATACGGCCGGAGTTATTCTGCCTGGAGTCGGCGCTTTCGCGGATGCTATGGATGCGCTGGCGAAAGGCGGCTGGCTTGACCCTTTAAAACAGTATGTACAAAGCGGCAAACCTTTTCTGGGCATCTGCCTCGGTATGCAACTGCTTTTTGAGATTGGCGAGGAACATGGAGAACATGCCGGTCTTTGTTTTCTAAAAGGCCGGGTGGTCAAATTCCCGCCGGGTTTGAAGATACCGCATATGGGCTGGAATACGCTGAATGTTGTCAGACCCAACAGGATCTGTGATAATATTCCGAACCATTCTTATTTTTATTTTGTCCACTCTTATTTCGCTCAGCCAGCTGATCGGGATTGTATTGCCGGGACCAGCGATTATGGGCTGGAGTTCCCTGCGCTGGTCGGTAAAGACAATGTCTGGGGTGCGCAATTCCACCCAGAGAAGTCCAGCCCCTGGGGTCTGGTCATGCTCGATAATTTTGGGAAATGGGTGAAAAATCAATGATCATATATCCGGCAATCGATTTAAAAGACGGCAAAGTTGTCCGTCTCCTGCAGGGAAGAATGGAGGATGCAACCGTATATTCCGACAATCCTGCCGAGGTGGCGGCTGATTTTAAGGACAGAGGATCAAAGGTTCTGCATATCGTCGACCTGAACGGGGCGTTTTCCGGAAAACCCGTGAACGATGAAGCTATTCGGGATATTGTCAAGAATGTTTCGTTAAAAATTCAGGTGGGTGGCGGTATCCGGACGCTGGCCAGAGTCGAAGAACTGCTGGAATTAGGCGTAGCTCGGATCATACTCGGGACGGCCGCGGTAAGGGATCCGGAGCTTGTAATGGAGGCTGTCCGTAGGTATGGCGATCAGATTATTGTCGGCATCGATGCCAAAGACGGCATGGTGGCGGTTCAGGGATGGGCAGAAAGCACCGATCTCAAAGCGGAGGATCTCGGCAAAGCGATGAAGCAAGTCGGCGTGTCCCGGATTGTCTTCACCGACATCTCCCGGGACGGGATGCTTGGCGGCCCGAATATTGCCAGCACCGTCAGTATGGCTGAGACAACCGGCCTGAAAGTGATTGCTTCCGGCGGCATTTCCGCGCTGGATGACCTGAAAAAACTGAAAGCGGAGGCTGACCATGGAATAGCGATTGAAGGCGCAATTGTCGGCAAAGCGATCTATTCCGGCGCATTCACCCTGAAAGAGGCCCTGCAGGTTATCTGTTAGAACATAATTTCTAATTTACATTACTTATACACCTGCTGATTAAGTCACCAGGCCATCCATTACGGTGACTAACCCAAGCAAAAGGAGCAAATGTAATGCTTGCCAAACGAATCATACCCTGCCTCGATGTTCACGATGGCCGGGTAGTTAAAGGGACTAATTTTATTCATCTGCGGGATGCGGGCGACCCTGTGGAACTTGCCTCGCTGTATGACCGTGAAGGTGCCGATGAGCTTGTCTTCCTGGATATTTCGGCTTCTGCCGAAGGACGGGAAACGATGGTCGATGTCGTCCGAAGAACTGCTGAGAAAGTGTTTATTCCGTTTACCATTGGTGGGGGCTTAAGAACCATTGAGGATATCCGGAGAATGCTGCGGGCCGGAGCAGATAAAGTCTCCTTAAATACGGCTGCAGTTCAAAATCCGGAGTTAATCGAACAAGGAGCCCTCGCCTTCGGCAGCCAGTGCATTGTTGTCGCAATCGATGCCCGCAAAGTCGGAGAGGGACGTTGGGAAGTGTATACGCACGGAGGCCGTAAACCGACCGGGATCGATGTTCTGGAATGGGCCGGTAAAGTTGAAGAACTTGGGGCGGGTGAAATTCTGCTGACTTCGATGGACCGTGACGGAACCAAAGAGGGCTATGACAACGAACTGAACCGGACCGTGGGCAGAGCGGTATCTATTCCGTTAATCGCGAGCGGCGGGGTCGGAACACTCGAACATATGGCTGAAGGTCTGACGGAGGGGGAAGCAGATGCAGTACTCGCTGCGTCCATTTTCCATTACAGGGAATACAGCATCAAAGAGACGAAAGATTATCTGGCCAGAAAAGGCATACCGATTCGAAGATAATCTTCAGAAATTGATAATCACAGAAAAGATAAGCAAATTTGGATATTGAAGAAACATCTTAGTAATTAGATCCCCGGAAAATAATGATTGAGAAAAGTTAGGAGTCAACCGAGATGAACAGTAGATTTGAGTCAGGGAGCATCGATATCTCTAAAGCCGTACAGGCTGTGAAGTGGGATGAAAAAGGTCTTGTTCCGGCCATTGCCCAGGATGCCGAAAGCGGAGAAGTGCTGATGCTCGCCTACATGAATCAGGAAGCATTGAAAAAAACTCTGACTGAAGGCAAGGCGTGTTATTTCAGCCGCAGCAGAAGCCAGCTGTGGGTCAAGGGAGAAACATCAGGTCATTACCAGGAAGTCGTCGATATCCGGTTTGACTGTGACCGGGATACGATTCTTCTGAAGGTGAAACAAAGTGGAATGGCCTGCCATGAAAACTATTACTCCTGTTTTCACTACCTGCCGGGCTCTGAAACGTGCAGCGGCGAACCGGATACCAAACCTCCTGTCTCTCTGGGCAGGACTTTGGAAATGCTCGCCGAAGTTATCAAGCAGAGAAATATCGAGAGGCCGGAAGGTGCCTATACGACCTATCTCTTTACCAAAGGGATCGACAAGATCCTAAAAAAAGTCGGTGAGGAATGTGCGGAAGTCATTATTGCCGCCAAAAACGATTCGCTGAGTGAGATCCGCTATGAAGCTTCCGATCTGCTGTATCACCTGCTGGTCCTGCTGGAAGACAGGAACGTTCCTTTAACGGAGATTGCCGAAGAACTCAATGCAAGAAGAAAATAAATATATTTGTTCAAAGTGAAGATGTCGTAATGCCTGTAAAGGGAGAAAGAGCATGAACGAAAAAGTAACGAAGACCATCACATTGCCGCGGTTGAACAGATTGAATCCTTCCCTCGAAAGCACCGCGTTAAAAATCATGGAAGAATCTGGGGAGCTGGCCCAGGCGATCGGCAAATTCCGGGGCTTAAACGGAGAAGCGCTGCGGGTGGAAGAGGCAGAGGCGATGCAGATGGTCGCCAAGGAGCTGATGGATGTTGCCCAGACTGCGGTAACCATGATGTTCGTTCTGGAAGAGCATTACGGTATTGATCTCAATGAGGTTCTGACATCACATCTCAGCAAACTGAAAGATAAAGGATATTGCGATTAACCTCTTGCTATTGATCTAATTATTTCTTCTCGAACACCTGTTCCCTTTTTGCTTTTTATGTGGTAAAATGAGGATAATGTTTTGTATCGGTCATAAACGAGTATATTCGGAGATTTTAATTTGGAAATGACAAGAAAGGTGATCTTATCAATGTATTATCTTAAGGACCTGAACCCTGTCCAACGGGAAGCAGTTGAAAGTGGAGACGGTCCTCTTCTTATTTTAGCCGGAGCCGGTTCAGGCAAGACAAGAGTATTGACTTATAGGATCGCGCATCTGGTGGCTAAAGGCGTTAATCCCTGGAACATCCTGGCGATTACGTTTACGAATAAGGCTGCCAAAGAGATGAGAGACCGCGTTCTTGCGCTGGTAGGCAGTGAGGGTGAGGGGCTCTGGGTAGCGACCTTTCATTCTACCTGCGTGCGGATCTTAAGGCGGGAAATCAATGCCCTGCCGGGATATTCCCGGAGCTTTGTGATCTATGATGCCGGGGATCAGCTGACTGTGCTTAAAGAGTGTCTGAAGGAACTGAATCTCGATGATAAAAAATTTGCGCCGCGGGCTGTTTTAGCAACGATCAGCGATGCCAAGAATAAGCTTTTAGGGCCGGATGCTTTTGCTGCAGAGGCCAGAGATTTCTTTACCGAAAAAGCGGCTGCGGCCTACCGTTTGTACCAGAGAAAGCTCTCCGGCAATAATGCCTTAGATTTCGATGATATCATCATGCTGACAGTGAAAATATTCAGGGAAAACCCGGATGTCTTAAGCTACTATCAGGAAAAATTCCGTTACATCCTCGTCGATGAGTATCAGGATACCAATCATGCTCAGTATATCCTGATCAAGCAGCTTGCTGCACGCTATTGCAACCTTTGCGTCGTCGGGGACGACGACCAGTCCGTTTACGGCTGGAGAGGTGCTGATATCCAGAATATCCTGGATTTTGAAAGAGACTATCCGGAAGCCAAAGTGTTGAAGCTGGAGCAGAATTATCGTTCGACGCAAAAGATTCTGCGGGCGGCCAACGAAGTCGTCAGCAATAATTATAATCGCAAAGGGAAATCTCTCTGGACAGAAAATACGGAAGGAGAGGAAATAGTTCTCTTTAAAGCGACAGATGAGCATGACGAAGCCCGCTTTGTGACTGGGAAAATTCGTGATCTGGCTGATACAGAAGGCAGACGGTATAACGATTTTGCGATCCTGTACCGCACAAATGCCCAGTCCCGGGTGCTGGAAGAACACTTCATGAAAGAAAGCATACCCTACAAAATATATTCCGGGGTTAAGTTCTACGAACGCCTCGAAATCAAGGATATTCTGGCCTATTTGCGGCTGCTGAACAATCCGGCCGATCGCGTCAGCTTCGCCAGGGTCATTAATGTGCCCAAAAGAGGTATTGGAAAAGTCAGCCTGGATAAAATACTGGAGTACGCTGAGGAACAGGGTATGCCGATTCTGGATGCGCTGGCTGAAGTGGCATATATTCCAGGTCTCCAGACTAAAGGCGTTGGCACACTGACGAATTTCCATGAACTGATGCTTGGATTCCGTCAAGAAGCTCAAAAGGGTGTGCCGCTGACCGAGTTGACGGAGAAGATCATAAGGGATACGGGATACATGGCATCTCTCCGAGCGGAAAATACGGTGGAGGCTGAATCCCGGATAGAAAACCTTAATGAATTCCTTTCCGTAACAGCCGAGTACGACAACAACATTCAGGACTACCTTGAGGATCCTGATCTGGAGACTGACCAGAATATGCTTATTCTGGGAGGATTCCTCGAACAGGTTTCTCTGGTCGCAGAAATTGACAGTTTTGATGAAGCGGAAGACGCCGTAAAGCTAATGACCATGCACAGCGCCAAAGGATTGGAATTCCCAGTTGTGTTTGCAGTTGGAATGGAAGACGGGATCTTCCCGAGTGGCAGGAGCCTTTTGGAACAGGTTCTGCTCGAGGAAGAACGCCGGCTATGCTACGTTACGATCACCCGGGCCAGAGAAAAGCTTTTCCTGAGCACGACGGAACAAAGGATGGTCTTTGGCCATATCCAGAGTAGTGTGCCTTCGCTATTCCTAAAAGAAATACCCGAGGAGCTTCTGACAGAGGAGACCTCCCGTCGGGAAATTCTTGGCAGGGGATTCGGGCTTTCTTCCCAAGCCAGGAAATATGCCGGTGATGCTGCTGCTTCCACTTCAGGCAATTCCTTTGCCGGACGTAAAAGCTGGAAGGACAGTGGAGCGTCTGTTGTCAGCTCCGATCCCGGGAGCTTTCTGGTCGGTGACAAAGTCGGGCATCCCAAATTCGGCCACGGCATTGTAATGTCCGTAAAAGGTGAAGGGAACAGTGCCGAGATCACGGTTGTTTTCAGCGGTGAAGTTAAGAAACTGATTGCCGAGTATGCCCGACTTTCAAAGATCTAACAGGTTATTCTAATGCTAAATCGATAATTTGGGTAATTTTAGTTAATCTTTTGGCGAAACGGCAAACAAGCCTTCGCAGCAAAAATATGAGATAAGGTAAGGGGTTCCGGTATGGATCAAAATAACCGTTTGGTCGAACTCAAGAATATGATCGAAAAGGCCAATTATCATTATTACGGCTTGGATGACCCCATTCTTACAGATGCCGAATATGACCTTTACTTAAGGGAGCTCATCGAGATCGAATATCAACACCCGGACTGGGTCACACTTGATTCTCCTTCCCAACGGGTCGGGGGTTTTATCGCATCCCAATTTCCAAAGGTCCGGCACCCGGAACCGATGCTGAGTCTCGATAATGCTTTCAATGCTGAGGAATTGATGGACTTTGACCGTCGGGTGCGCAGTGTGGCACCCGATGCGGAATATGTCGTAGAATTGAAGATCGACGGGCTGACAGTAGCCTTAACTTACCAGGAAGGTATTTTGCAGCGGGGGGCAACCCGCGGTGACGGTGAAGTCGGGGAAGAGATCACAGCAAATGTCCGGACCATTAGAGCCGTGCCACTTCGGCTGTACAACGCAGATGGCGGGAAATTCAAAAGTTCTGTGGATGTCCGTGGCGAAGGATATATGCCGAAGGAGTCCTTCCTCCAGCTGAATACGGAGCGGGAAGAAGAGGGACTTTCCCTGTTTGCGAACCCGAGAAATGCGGCAGCCGGTTCCCTGCGTCAGCAGGATTCCAGGATTACGGCGCAGCGGAAACTAGGATATTTTGCGTATCAGCTGATTCAGGCCGAACAGATGGGGATCAGTACCCAGATCGGAGTGCTGGAAGCCTTGAGCAGGTTTGGATTTAATGTCAATCCAAACTATCAGCTGTTTTCAACCATGGAGCAAGTGATTGCGTACTGCAGTCGGATGACGGACGAACGGCACGGTTTTCCTTATGAGATCGATGGCCTGGTCATCAAGGTGAACAGCTTTTCTCAGCAGCTTGAGCTCGGCTATACGGCCAAAAGCCCGCGCTGGGCGACTGCTTATAAATTCCCGGCCGAACAGGTTGAGACCCAGGTGAAGGATGTTGAGATCAATGTGGGCCGGACGGGAGTGCTTACCCCGACTGCGGTTCTTAAGGATGTATTTGTAGCCGGTTCTACCGTAGGAAGGGCCACGCTGCATAATCTGGACAATATCCGGGACAAGGACATCCGGATCGGCGATTATGTATTAATTCATAAGGCTGGAGATGTGATTCCTGAAATCATCAAATCGCTACCTGGGAAACGCACCGGTCAGGAAATTGTGTTTGAAATGCCTGCCAATTGCCCGTCCTGCGGCAGTCCAGTTTACAGGCTGGAAGGAGAGGCCGCCCATCGTTGCCAGAATATCTCCTGCCCGTCACGCCAGAGAGAAGCCCTGATCCATTTTGTGTCCAGGGATGCGATGAATATTGAAGGTCTCGGGCCCGCTGTGGTCAGCCAGCTGCTGGATGCCGGGCTTGTCAAAGACGCCTCCGATTTATATTATCTTCAGTACGAAGACCTTGTTCAATTAGACCGGATGGCTGATAAATCAGCCCGCAACCTGCTTGCTTCGATCGGAAAAAGCACAGAGCGCGGCCTGGCTTCACTGATTTTTGCGATGGGCATCCGGCATGTCGGGGTCAAAGTCGGCAAGATCCTGGCCGCAAGGTACCGAAGCATGGAAGCTCTGGAAAATGCGACCGAGGAAGAACTCCGGGAAATCGGCGATATTGGCGGCATCATGGCCAAAAGTATTGTGAGTTTCTTCAGTGCCCCTGCGAACCGCGAATTTCTGAACAGGCTGAAGGTGGCCGGTGTCACCATGACCGCAGCGAATACGTCTGTTTCCCAGGTCCTTACAGGGAAGAGCATTGTGGTGACTGGTGCACTTCGATCGTGGGAAAGGCGCGAAATCGAGGACCTGATTGAACAGCTCGGCGGTAAGGCCTCGTCAAGTGTAAGCAAAAAAACATCCCTGGTTCTCGTCGGTGAGAACCCCGGTTCAAAGTATAATAAAGCCAGGGAACTCGGAATCCCGGTCTATACCGAAGATGAATTTAAGGCGCTGATTAATACCGAAGCATAAGTGCCGAAGAGCGGTTTGCTTACGTTCCGTAAACATGCAAATATAAACATAGAAAACAAAATAGCTGCTAACACATAGTCAGCAGCTGTCAAGCTGGCAATTATTACGGCTTCACTATTGGTTTAGGATCTAAAGCGAGGTACTCTTCCGTAATTGGGATGTAGTAAAAGCCATCTTTGATGTCACTATTGATTCTGGCTACAAGCTCCGACAGATTATCGCACTTGATATCTAAAAGGTTCAGGAGCTTATTGGACCAGCCGTGGGGCAGGGGATTAAGCATAATCAGATTTACGTGCTGGAACAGGGATTTGATTTCCGAGGATGTTTTGTTTAGAGATCCGATGGCAGCCCATATTTCAATGAGTGAGCCGTCTTCTTCCTTGCGGTTGGCTGTAATATAATCGAGTCGGCCAAGCTGCTCTGCAAACTCAGGAATATTCCAGTACTTGGACGGAAGATCGATGAAAATCCGGACTCGGTTTGTTATGTTTTTTTCGTGGATTGACCAGGTAGCAAGGCATTCCAGAAAAGTGATGATTCGGGGTGCGTAGTCGCAGGCACAGTAGTATATACCTGGCTTCGTAGGTTCAGTGACCCAAGAAATATCGGTTTCATAAGGATTGATCGTACGGACAGGATTATTGGGAGGATTGTACCAAATACGTTTTTCTGAATCTGTCAGGACGATGTTGATGGAATGATCCTCAACAAAGTCTTTTCCCTGGAGTATGGACCAAATGAGGCGGGTCTTTCCGGAACCCGCTTCTCCGAGAATAAGGTGGCTTCCCGGAAAAAACTTTTCAAAGGGTCTGACGTTCTGCTCCATTGGCATTACTTCCTTTCTGATTCAGTTGTATATTTAAAAATAGTGATTATTTTCTCCTTAAGTATCATTATCGATACTTTTACTTAAAGAAAGATGAGAGTGTTTCGGCGTTTTGGCCAATGTAATGAATTACATAGTTCTACGTCAAGTATCTGATCACCTTTTAATTTTTTTCAGGCGGCCAAAACTTTTTCTTTGTCTTTTTTCTGATCATCTTATTTAATCTACTCGCTATCTTCTCGTTATCAGTTTGTTGTTTTTTTTATGATTTTTACTCATTGTGGTTTATACCGATTAGTCATAAATTCTTATAGATAACTTGGATTTGCTGGCTTTTTTTGCTTTTCCTTGCCCCACAGGCTCATTTTTGTTATATTTATTTATATGTCCATTTGAGAAAGGCGGCGTTATTGAGTTATGAAACTATCCAGAGAAGAAGTGGAACACGTTGCTCTTCTGGCCAGGCTGCAGCTTTCAGAAGAGGAAGTGGAATTATATACGGAGCAGCTGAATTCGATCCTCGGATATGCTGAAATGCTCCAAAAGCTCAACACGGATCAGGTTTCTCCGACCGCGCATGCGGTGCAGCTTTTTAATGTTTTGCGGGAAGATGAAGTAAAACCTTCGATGAGCCAGGATAAAATCTTAATGAATGCACCTGACGAAGAGGACGGGTTCTTCCGGGTTCCCAGAATCGTCTAGTATAAAACAGAGACTGATCCAATTAAAAGCTTTGTTTTAACAGAATTTACATACGCGATCAATAACTGATCAACAAGCAGGTTGCCTTCTGACAAACGATAATTGAACGTCTCTCTGAGTGTCTCGGATTCGGAAAGGAGTACCAGGTTCATGCCAATATTCAAGTCATTAGAAGAATTACATCATATGCTCGTAAACAAAGAAATTAGCTGCGTGGAATTAACCAGATCGTATCTTGATTATATTGACAGTGCGGATTCCAGGGTTAAAGCGTTTCTGACGGTTACCGCAGATTCGGCGCTGATGAAGGCAGCAAAAGTCGATAAGAAGATTGCCGGCGGCGAAAGCCTCGGATCGCTCGAAGGGCTGCCAATGGCCATGAAAGATAATATGTGTACAGAAGGAATCCCAACGACCTGTGGTTCGCGGATTCTAGAGAATTTTAATCCGCCTTATGACGCCACGGTGACCGAACGGTTGAAAGCTTCTGGAGCCGTACTGCTCGGCAAACTAAATATGGATGAATTTGCGATGGGATCGTCTACCGAAAATTCCGGTTACCATCCGACAGCGAATCCGTGGGATCTGGAGAGCGTTCCGGGCGGTTCTTCCGGGGGGTCGGCGGCCTGCGTTGCAGCAAGGGAAGTACCGTTTGCGCTCGGTTCGGATACCGGTGGTTCCATTCGCCAGCCGGCAGCCTTCTGCGGAGTCGTTGGTCTAAAACCTACCTACGGCGCTGTGTCACGTTACGGACTTGTGGCCTTTGCTTCTTCGCTTGACCAGATCGGACCGCTTACGACGAACGTCAGGGATAATGCCCTAGTTCTTAATGCGATTGCCGGTCATGATCCGAAAGATTCGACTTCAGTACCGTTTGTTAAGCCAGATTATACCCGATTTTTAGAAAATGATGTAAAAGGCCTAAAAATTGGGATTCCCGATGAATATTTTGCTTCCGGTCTGAACTCGGATGTTGCTGAAGTTATACAAAAGGCGATCCGGACTTTTGAAAGCCTGGGGGCGGAGATCGAGCGCTGTTCACTACCGCATACGGAGTTTGCAATGCCGGCTTACTATATCATTGCTCCGGCTGAATGCAGTTCCAACCTGGCCCGCTACGACGGAGTGCGCTATGGTTACCGCGCGGAAGCCGACGATATGATTGAGATGTTTAAAAAGACCAGGGAAAAGGGCTTTGGTCAGGAAGTCAAGCGCCGGATCATGCTCGGAACGTATGCTTTGAGCTCGGGCTATTATGATGCTTATTACCTGAAGGCCCAGAAAGTGCGGACGTTAATCAAGCAGGATTTTGACCGTGCTTTTGCCAAATATGATGTGCTGCTGTCGCCGACAGCGCCGACCACCGCGTATAAGATCGGCGAAAAATCAGATCCTTTGGCGATGTATATGGGAGATGTCTATACGATCCCGGTTAATCTGGCTGGTCTGCCGGCCATCTCAGTGCCGGCGGGATTTGTCGATGGCATGCCGGTCGGGATGCAGCTGATCAGCAAGCACTTTGAAGAAGGCATGCTGTACAAAGCCGCTTATGCGTTTGAACAAAATACCGAGTATTATCATCAGGTGCCTGCGCTGCTCAAGGAGGTGCGCTAGATGTCTTTTAACGATAAATATGAAATGGTTTGCGGCGTAGAAACCCACGTCGAGATGGCAACGAAAACGAAGATCTTCTGCGGCTGTACAACGGAGTTTGGCGGAGAGCAGAACACACACGTTTGTCCTGTGTGTCTAGGGCTGCCGGGCGTCCTGCCGGTACTGAATAAAGAAGTCGTCAATCTCGCGATCAAGGCGGGTCTTGCTTTGAACTGCGAGATCGCCCAATTCTCCAAATTTGACCGTAAGAACTATTTCTATCCGGACCTAACGAAGAATTACCAGACGTCTCAGTATGACCTGCCGATCTGCAAAAATGGCTGGCTCGATGTTACGGTGAACGGAACGAATAAACGTATCGGCATCACGAGAGCGCATATGGAAGAAGATGCCGGGAAACTGGTGCACAGCGGGGAGACTATTATGACGTCCAGCAGTTCCGGGGTTGATTATAACCGGACGGGTGTACCGCTTCTGGAAATTGTCTCGGAACCGGATATGCGCTCTATAGATGAAGTTCTGGCTTACCTGGAACAACTGGTCCAGATCATGGATTATGCCGGAATTTCCGACTGCAAACTCGAACAGGGTTCCGTCCGTTTTGATATCAATGTCTCGCTTCGCCTCAAAGGAACCGAACAATTCGGCACGCGGACCGAAACCAAGAATTTGAACTCCTTCAGCTCAGTCCGCCGCTGTCTGGAATACGAAACCGAGCGTCAGGCTGAAGCACTCGACGACGGCCAAGAAATCATTCAGGAAACGAGGACCTGGGACGAAGGTAGAGGGATGACGCTGTCTCTCCGATCCAAGGAAGAGGCCCACGACTACCGCTATTTTCCGGAGCCGGATCTGATGCCGCTCGTGATCGACCGAGACTGGGTCGAGAGAATCAGAGCTTCCTTGCCGGAGCTGCCTGCCGCCAAAAAAGCAAGACTGCAGTCCCACGGCCTGTCGGAATACGACGCAGGGGTCATTACCGCATCCAGAGCGATGGCAGCATTCTTTGACCAGGCACTCGCCAGGATCAATGACGCGAAACTTCTTGCCAACTGGGTCATGGGAGATTTAAGCGGCCTGCTGAAAACCAACGGACGCTCCTTCGAAGATTCGCCCGTCTCTCCGGAACAGCTGGCAGGGATGCTGACGCTGATCAAGAAAGGTGATATCAGCGGCAAGATCGGCAAGAATGTGCTCGAAGAAATCTATAACACAGGTAAAGATCCGGAAACGATCATAAAAGAGAAAGGACTTGTCCAGATCAGCGATGAAAGTGAACTTGGAATAATTGTGGACGGCATTCTTGCTGCTAACGAAAAATCCGTCACTGATTACCAAGCCGGCAAAGAGAGCGCACTTGGATTTTTAGTCGGTCAGGTTATGAAAGCGACCAGAGGGCAGGCTAATCCCGGTCTGGTCAACAAACTGCTGAAAGAAAAACTGGCACAGTAAAACGCAATATTAAGCTCATAATAAAGCATACTGAAAGTACAATAAAAAGCACAAAAAAGCATAATAGATCAAGATATAGTGCCAGAATAATAAGACATACTTAATGAATACAAGAAATGAACATGTTTAGAGGTGGATAAAATGGGAAAAGTACCGGATACCGGATTGGTGATTGTGGATACAACCCTGCGCGACGGGGAACAGACCGCCGGGGTTGTCTTTTCCAATCAAGAGAAATTAAGGATTGCCCGGATGCTTGACGAGATCGGGGTTAACCAGATAGAAGCGGGAATACCGATTATGGGCGGCAAAGAACTTGATGCCATCAAAGGTATCTGCGGCCTCGGACTGAAAGCCAGCATCATAGGCTGGAACCGCGCTGTGATCAAGGATATTGAAGCATCACTGTCCTGCGGCTGTGATGCCGTGGCCATTTCCGTATCGACCTCGGACATTCACATCAAACATAAATTAAAGACCACGCCCGGGGCAGTTCTTGATATGATGATCAAAGCAACGGAGTTTGCGAAAAAGCATGTCGATTATATCTCCGTCAATGCTGAGGACGCTTCGAGATCAGATATGAACTATCTCGTGGAATTTGCGACGGAGGCCAAAAAGGCCGGTGCAAACCGCCTCCGCTACTGTGATACGATTGGCATCCTCGATCCTTTTCTGATCTTTGACAGAATCAAAACCTTAAGAGAACGCGCCAATATTGATATAGAAATGCATACGCATAATGATTTTGGGATGGCGACGGCCAACGCTTTAGCCGGAGTGAAGGCCGGAGCCAGATTTATCGGCGTAACCGTGAACGGTCTTGGAGAAAGAGCCGGCAATGCAGCGCTGGAAGAAGTCATCATGGCTCTGAAATACCTGGAAGAAACAGACCTTGGCTTTGTTACGGAGCGATTTGTGGAATTATCCGAATACGTCTCCAGGGCTTCAGGACGTGTTCTCCCGCCCTGGAAAGCCATTGTAGGCAGCAATATGTTTGCGCATGAATCCGGTATTCATGCCGACGGCGCATTGAAGAATCCGAAAACCTATGAGGTATTCCGTCCTGAAGAAGTCGGGCTGGAAAGGCAGATTGTGATCGGCAAGCATTCAGGTACAGCCTCGATTAAAGCGAAATTCAGGGAATATGGCAGAGAGCTTACCTCTGAGCAAGCCGATAAGGTCCTGAAGCATGTAAGATCCCTTGCAGTCGATATGAAACGCTCACTTTTCGATAAGGAACTGATTTATATTTACAAAGACCTTTATGGAGATGAATAAGAGGCAGAATTACTTTCAGATGGAAATATGCCGAGACTGAACACCCATGGTTAAAAATAACAATAACTGGAGATAGGTATAAATGAACGCTTTGGAAAACCCCAGATGGAACTTCTGGCAGGCTCTTTACCTGATTCTTATTGTCTATGTTCTGGAATTTGTTTTAGGCTGGCTAAAGCCTCTTGAGAACCTTGGCTATCTGAAAGGGTATATCAGTTATCTTGTCATCGGTTTTGGCGAGGGTCTACTCTTTTTTGTTGCCCTTTTTTTATTCTTCAAGATCTTGCACGGATCGTTCGCTGATTTGGGGCTGACCAATTTTAACTGGAAATGCCTTCTGGCCGGACTGGGCGGCGGTATTGTGCTGTTCTTTGCTGTCGGTCTTCTGGGAAATGTCCTCGTGGAATATTTCGGGCAGCCTGAACCTCAGAGTTTTGCGCTGGTCGTTGAGGGCGTTGATTCTATCTGGCAGCTGATGCCGCTGGTTCTGCTAGGCGGTTTTATCGTACCGCTTAAAGAGGAAATGATTTTCAGGGGACTGATCTATCCTCCGCTGCGCCAGGGGTACGGCAAAGCGAAGGGCATTCTTTTTGCAGGACTGTTTTTCGGACTGATGCATTTCGATCTAATAAGGTTCGTGCCACTGGTGATCGGGGGCCTGGTGCTGACTTTTCTATACGAAAGAAGCAAGAACCTCTGGACTTCAGTCATTGCGCACGGGGTCTGGAATATATTAATGGTCATCCTGATGTGGTGGCAGCGAGGATAGAGCGTATCCTACTTCAGAGCAAAGACCCGGTGCTACAGGACACGGATAGAACATATTTCTGCAAGCGGGATAAAGACAAGATAGCGGCAAGACAATCTGAATGAGGCTAAAATCAGTCAGAGTTTGAAATAAGAGCATGTTCAGACGAGACTGCGAACAGAGGGAAGAAGGACCCATGGTTAATAAAAATGATCGACATGAAGGTACTTATGATCATACCGTCGCCAGAGAAGAGCGCATCGGCGCGAAAAACCTGGATATAGAAATCGTCCGTTTGGCTTCCGATGGATCCGGTGTCGGCTATACCGACGGAATCACCACCTTCGTCCCGAGGATGCTTCCGGGAGAAAAAGGCAAAATACAGCTGACGGAACAGAAGAAATCTTACCGGAGAGCACAGATTGTTGAAATTGAACAAATGTCTGAAGAAAGAGTAGAGCCGCCCTGTACAGTTTATCCGGTCTGCGGCGGCTGTAATCTTCAGCATGTTGAGTATCAGACTACGCTCGCTTGGAAGCAAAGGTGGGTTGAAGATGCCCTGCGGAGAATCGGCGGATTCACCGATATTCGGGTCGAACCAGTTCTAGGCATGGACGATCCCTGGCGCTACCGTAACAAAGCAGTTTTGCACCGTGACCTGAAAGGCCGGTTTGGCTATTATCGTGAAAAGTCTAAGGATGTAACAGTTTTTGACGATTGTCTGCTGCTGAGGCAGGAAACCAATCACAGAATAAAAAAAATGCAGCAGGTGATCGGAGAATGCTGCGAGGGAATCAAGACGGCTACGTTCCGGGAAAGCAACCGCGGCAAGGGATTGCTGGTCTTTGACGGCAATACGGAAAACACGAAAGAACTGGATCAATTGATCAGTAAATTGAAAGAACAAGCTGAGTTTTCTCCTCAAAGCTGTTCGATTACGATTCCCCGGGGGAATAACGTGTTTGAGGGGAGCGGGGCCCAGTATCTAAATGAACATTTAAACGATCTGCGCTTCAAAGTCTCCCCACGTTCTTTCCTTCAGGTCAATCCGGCACAAACGGCGGTGCTGTATGGACTGGTACTGGATTGGGCCGGACTCACGGGAGAAGATGAGGTTTGGGACCTCTACTGCGGTATCGGTACGATGACCCTGATGCTGGCCCAGAGAGCCAAAAGGGTATTGGGCATCGAGGAAAATCCGTATGCGATCGCCGACGCACAAGAAAATGCCGAGGACAATAACATCATCAATGTCCGTTTTGTGGAAGGAAAAGTCGAGGAGAAACTGGCCGCACTTTCCGAAACCCCGGACCTCATAGTATGCGACCCGCCCCGGGCCGGAATGGAGCCGGAAGTTCTTGAAGGCCTGCTTGATATCGGGCCGGAAAGAATCATCTATGTGTCCTGCAATCCTGCCACCCTGGCCAGGGATTTAAAGGTGCTTTGCCGGAATACTTATCGAATCAAGCGTGTACAACCAGTGGATATGTTCCCGTGGACACAACACGTTGAAACGATAACTCGGATAAATCGTGCTTAAAGCCGCTTGTAGCAAGGGTTTCAGGCACTTTGATTAACGACCTAAAAAAAGAAAAAACCACTGATAAAAAATAGATTTTAAACTAAATTTTAATAAAATTGAGGCGGTTTCATTCAAAAAAGGATGAAGCCGCTTATTATTTCCACAGTATTTCCCAGACCTCAAAATGAGAAAAAATAAGGAGGTAAAAAAAACAATGAACCCTGAATGATTTCTTTAATGAGTCTATATAAAGCTCAGATCGCGAGGTTCTCACGGCTGGTACAGTATCAAATGACCACTTGCCAATATATCTTTAGAAATAAAGAAGAAAGGAATATGAAAATGGACAATAATGAATTACAAACCGTATATATTGAAAAGCTCAACAAGGATATTCTGCCAAAGCTTGATTTTAAAAAGCTTCATGAATCCTATAATAGTTCAGATAAGCAATACGCAAAAGAGGTGTTGAAAAGTCTACACGATGCCTTTATACAGGTATATCAAACGGATTATTTAACAGATAGAGAATTTGAATTTGTACTTGTGCCTGCCGTTATTAAAGCACAGAAGACAGGAGATGTCTCAATCGGTATCGTTACATTGGATATCGGATCCTCCAGTGAACATTGGGGCACAATTTTCTTTACAGACAAAGGGCTGATTGATGATCAGAATGAAAGCTTTACGAAAGCAGAAAGAGAATATATAGATACGAACTTTATACCATATGATTACTGGTATACCATAGACATTGAGCGGGATCACCATGTGGACTTTGAAAATGTCCCCGAGGAAATTTGCGAAATGCTGAATTACTGCAGACCTAGCGAAAATGATCTGCAGATGAACGGACCGGAAATTTAATGATACCATTCCACGATACTTAAATTTAATTAGAGTAAGTTTAGGGCTGTATTTTATGAAATGAGATACAGCCTTTTTAATTTTTCCGAAAAACTTTAGGAGGATTCAAATATGGACAGCAACAGATTTTTTGCCGAGGTCACCCGCAGAGCTGCACAGCAGGGAATAAAAGTTCCGGACTTCCTGCAAGGAAAAGGAAATCTCCACAACGACTGAACTGATTCAAGAAACCCTTGTGGCATCCATGCAGGATGGCATGCAGCCGGGTGAAATAAACATGGGAGGTATATAAAATTGAAAACCGTTTACGCCTTTATCCAGCATCAGAGGAACAGCCTGGCGGTAGATTTCCCCCTAAATATTCATGATATGCCTGACCATCTCGGGAGCATTGGAATCCGGCTTCCTGCCAGCAAGGTGACCGTGGACAACACAGAAAATGTGTCTGTTAGACTAACCGGGCTAAATGAAGTCGGTAAGGCCATTGTCGGCAAGGTAGCCGGTAGCGACAGTCTTGAGGATATCAACGCACTCTGCCAAGCAATAGAACGAACTTGCTTATATGGCTATGACGATATGGCAGAACGCCTAGCAGCCAGCGATGCGGGATGTGCAAGAGAGCTGATGGCTGTGGTTGAGCAATTCACTCAGGCACAACAATCACAAACGATGGGAGAATGTCAATGCTGAAAGCTTTGATCGCAGGCATTAGTTAGGGAGGGAAAGCAATGGATTACCCATATTTAATTGGCTATGTCTATTCGGAGGAAGGAAGAAGCGAACATTTTTTGAAAGCTACTCCGACAAACATTGCCTCTTTCATTGTAAAAAATTCGCCGCTAGATGTCATTCAAATTACTACCCCGCTGGATACTGCCTTCATATCCACCAGAGCAGGATTTATCGACTATTGCGCCGATCAGGAATTTCTAAGGAATGAGTTGCTTCCCGTGCTGATTCCAATGCAGATGGGCGACACAGAACCCCCAGAAGTAGAGTTGGTTCCTGAAAATGAAATGAATTCGATGGATGAGGAAGGATTGGATTCCCTCGAATTTTAAATTTGCAGGAAGCTCTTACTTAAAACAGTATAGTAGTAAAAAGCGGTTGCATTTTCAAAAGATGCAGCCGCTTTTTTTATTTCTCCAACTCTATTAAGGAAAGGATTGGTACAAGATGATTATTGCCGAACTCAAAAACGGTGTATATCGCGATAACTATAGCATCGACATCACCTTCCCCGTTGATGAGGAAAGCATGATGGAACAGCTCAGTGTGATAAACATCAGCGACAGCAACATAGCAGATTGTCATGTTGCGAAGATAAGCGGAGATATACCTGCTCTTTGCGTACTTGAAAACAACCGCATCAATGTGGATGAGATGAACTATCTCGCGAGACGGATAGACAGCTTTGACTACTATGAGCTTGCCAAGTTTCAAGGAGCTATTGCAAGAGAGGGTATCTGCACCATGAAAGACCTCATCAACCTAACCTTCAACCTTCACAATTATACGGTCGTCACTGATTTCTTGAACCTGAAAAACATCGGAAGTAATCATTACCTTGATAAGAACATCGGATGCCCTGCAAGTGAAATGGAACGGCTCGACTTTGAAACAATGGGCAGAAATCTTTTAAGCAGCGGTGATGGTAAGGTAACACCTTATGGTGTAGTATTTTGCAACAGCCTTCCCATGGAAGAAGTATACAATGGAAAAATGTTTCCCGATTATGATTACACCAGTGACTATGTATTGAAGCTGGAGATGATGAGAAAGGGTTCCCAATCAACAAGCCCGGAAAAGGTATGGCTGTATCTTCCCACATCAAAAGCCTGTATTTTGAAAGCGCTCCTCCATCTCGGCGCAGACACATATAACGACTTGGCCTTTCAATGTGTAGACAGCATGAGCTTGTCGGAGAGCTTTATGGATCATCTTTCCCTGATGGACAACATTGGTGAAATCAATGAATTGAGTAAAATCATCCATGAGCTTGATCCGGAGGAAATCAAGAAACTGGAGGCGGTCATTGATTATACGCAAGCCAAAACCACTGATGAAATGATAGAACTTGCAAAAAACCTTGACAGTTTCGTTTTTATTGAAGGTATCTCAAATGTTGAGCAATACGGAAGGCACATGATTATAGAGTCCGGCCATTTTGAATATGACAGCGAGCTGGAAAGCTACATCGACTTTGAAAAGTACGGTCAGGATCGCCTCAAACATGAGCAGGGGTGCTTCACCTCATACGGATATATCTGCCGTACTGATTCAATGGAAGAAGTCTGTGAACTGTATGAACAGCAGGAAGAAAACACCCAAAGGATGGGAGGGATGTAAATGCTGAAAGTCTTTTTAACAAGAGTAGAGAAAGAAAATGGTGTATGGCTCTCGTTGCCCACTACTCCTGCAGACATAGGGGTAGCTTATGTAACACTGGATAATATCAATGGCACTGAGAACCTTGATACACGCCTCACCGGGGTGGAATCTTCTATCCGGAATCTACGGCAATACTTAATAGGAAAAAGTACCGATGACCCCAATACCATAAAAGAGCTTGACTTCATCGCTCGGCGTATAGATGGCTTTACTGAAACGGAAGCAGTCCTTTTCTCCGGCGCTCTTGATATTGAATCCATCAACACACTGGCAGACATCATCAACTTGACCTACAGTTTGGAAGGATACGAGTTGTACCCCGATGTCACCACTGCCAAAGAGCTTGGGCAATATCTGGTGGAAAGCGGTGAGGTGCAAATCCATGAAAGCGCCCTGCCATATGTGGATTATGAAAGGGTCGCAACAGAATATGAGGCAAAAAACTCCGGCACCTATACCTCAGCAGGATATGTGGCAAAGACCGGCGGCAGCATGGAGCGCATCTATGATGGGATCACGCTGCCCGATGTGAATGCCGATAAGGATTATATTTTCAAGCTCAAGCTCATATCTCAGTACAGCTTTGATAGGTTGGAAGACCCCTACACCCTCAAACTGCCAACATCGGATATTGCATTGCGTCAGGCAAGAGATCAGCTGCGGGTAAAACATTTTGACGAGTGTGAAATTGCGGATTTTGACCGTCCAATCGCAAACCTATCAGACAGGCTTCATATGGATGGGGACATCTATTCTCTCAACAAGCTGGCGCAGAAAATTAAAGACATGCTGCCAAACGAGGGAATGATCACAAAGCTTCTCGCTGCCCTTGAAGCAGAAATGCCGGAGGATTTGTGCAATACACTGGATATCGCAGAAGACCTCGATAGGTATGAACTTATCCCTGCCTCTGTTATCAATGCAACGGACTACGCTCACCATGTGCTCTTTGAGTCCGGCAGATATGATATATTCGTTGACGATGAGATTAATAGCTTTGTCGACTACGAGAAATATGGCAATTACAAAATGATAGAAGATGGTGTAAAGCAGACTGCATTTGGAATGATCCGAAGAATTGATGAGCCGTTCCAAGAACAGGAGCAAGGCTTCACACAAAAGATGGGAGGTATGTAAATGAGTAAAATATTTTCACTGGTAGAACTTGAAGCAAACACAGGGATCACCTACAGCGGTTATATGAGCGGGATGTCCGACCGGGAGGACGTAGAAAACTCCGACCTCTACCAAGAGCTTTTGGAGGACTGCGGCGGTACCGAATCTATAAAGGTCACTGTGAATTCCTACACCTACGGTGAGGGGGGGAGCGAGCCTGCAGACGATGAGGACCTGGAATATATCCGCTCGCAAAAAGACTTCACCGACCGGGATGAAGTTGACTGGCTGCAAAGCGACAGCTTCACCATTTATCCCGAACAGGTTCAGGAAATGAACTATTAAGGAGGCTGGCGTCATGTATGAAATCAGAGTGATGTCGGTAAGGGATGGTCAAAACGATAACTATATCTACCTCGGGGATGGCCTTGAACTTCCGGCGTCCACCCCGCCGTCTACACAGCAGCAATTGATATAGTGCCTTTTGGTTTTTAAAAACTGAAAGGCACTTTTTTATTTTAAAAAACAGGAGGAAAAAAATGCTTAAATTAATTATCAGCAACACCCAAAAAGATGAACATGGGCAGCAGCTTGCGGTGCACGTTGAGCTTCCCGCGGCAGATGAAACGCTTCAAAAAGCTGCCGGAGAAATCGGATTGAGCGATTTCGACAACGGCGGCTATGAGATCATTAGTCACTCCTTCGGAAAATATGAGGACCTGCAGAACAACATCCCAGGGGGAGCCAACATCAATGAACTCAATCTCCTTGCCCATAAGTTCAAAGGATTTACTGAAGAACAGGCTGAGGATTTCATGTCCCTGCTCACAGACTGCGGGGATATTACGGTTAAAGACCTCATCAACAAGGCGTACTATCTTGAAGACGACTCCTATGAAATATGGCATGGCGTCACGGATTTAGATGAGCTTGGACACCGTTTTGTAGAGGAAAAAGCGCCGGATCTGCCGGAAGAAATCTTCGAAAACATTGACTATGAGGATGTAGGCTACGATGTGCAGTCCAATGACCATGGCGAGTTTACTAATGCTGGATATATTCGCAACTCCAATGAGGTAGTGGACGAGGTATACGATGGCACTAACCTCATTGAACTGATTGCCAAAGAACGGGAGAAGCAAAAATCGTTGAAACGTAAAGACGGCTCTTTGAGTAAAGAGGATGTAATGATTAAAGCAACTATCGATGGCCTGACTGCTACCGCTGTAGAAAAAGCTTGTGTTCTTGGAGTGGAAGCAACAGAGGATATCGGTGAACTTCGTAAAACGGTAGCTGAACTGATCCGTTTTTGGAGCCTTGATGAGCGATGGCTTGAACAGTTTGATATGGAGGTTCAAACCGTCATGGAGGGTACGGTGCAGCAGAGCGGCATGCAGATAAACTAAATTCCTTGAAGGAGTGATGATATAAGTTGAAGATACTCAAGAACCGGATATTTTTAAGCGTCCTCTGCATTGTCCTGGCAGGAGCCATTTCTTTTTTGCTCCTGCCAAAGTTTTATGCAGACAAGAGCGCGACAGTGATGGTGCTTCGGGCTGCGGAGGACATCCCGGCAGGCACAAAGATACAGAGTAAGTATCTTGCTTCAGTAGAGGTGGGGAAATTCGGTTTGCTTGATGCCGTCATCAAGGATAAGGCTTTGGCTGAAGGGAAGATCGCGCAGACTGACATTGCGAAGGGGGACTACCTGTTTCCCCAAAAGATCGGTGACTTTGTCGCCGATGAAAAGCTGGACAGTATTGCCAGGGACAATAAACGGCTGGTTACCATCAGTGTGCCAAGCATTGCCGCAGGGCTATCCTCCCATTTAGAAAGCGGCGACATTGTGACAGTAGCCGTCTTTTCAAATCAAAGAAAAGAGGGGGACGCAAGTCAAAGTACTTCCGCCCAGGTTATCCTCTATCCTGAACTGAAAGGACTGGAGGCTTACAGTGTGGAGAATGCCCGCACACAGAGCACCGCCCAGGTCCGAAAGCAGCAAGCGGAAAATCAGCAGTCTTCCAGCGATCCCATCCCCAAGGCGGTTACCCTGATAGCTAGCGAAGCGCAGGCAGCGAAACTCATCGAAACCGAATACACGGGCAAGCTGCATCTGATCTTTGAAAAAAGGGGGGTAAGCCATGAGCAGTAGAATCATCACCGTCTGGGGCAAAGACAACAGCGGAAAAACCACCTTTGCGGTCAACCTGGCCTGCGCTTTGGCAAACCGTAACCGCCTTGTGGGACTCATTTCCTCCAACTTGATCTATGGCGACCTGCAGGTGTATTTCGGGCAGAGCATACCACCGGAAAAGGGACTGTTCCGTGCGCTCCATGAAGACAATCCCAATGTGGGGGAGAAGTTTATGGAGGCCGGGGAAAGTAAAAATCTCTTTTTTCTGTCCGTACCCAACCATTACACAGGGCTTTTATGTGACAGCGTATCTCTCCAAAGTGTGGAAAGACTCATAACGGCATCCTCCCTCCTGTTCGACATCTTACTGATTGACGGCTCGGCGGATCTGACCAATCCCGTATCCGGAGTAGGACTCTGGCTGGCGGAAAAGGTGTACACCCTGTACAGACCATCTGCTTCTGCCCCTATGTGGCATAAAGGAGTTGAGGATTTTGTCCAGGAACTTCATATCGCCGACAAGCAAATCAATGTAATGCAGACACCGAATGGTGAGTTCGATGACAAAACCTTTAAGAGTCTTATAGAGCTTTCCTTTAAATATGAACTTCCCTTTGTAAAGCAGGCAAGTGAGCTTGAAAACGCCGGAACTCCGGTGTTTTTTTATGAGGATCGAGGGTGCAGACAGTACAGCAAAGTCCTGGGAAAAATCTCAGATGAAATATGCGGAGGAAAGGACAAATGAATGACGGATTTTCAGTCAATGAACTGATCTACAAAGCCAACAAGCAGCGCTCCGACAGCGGGGAGAACAGCCTGGAAGCTCAGGACTACGGCGACATCTTGGATAAATTGCAGCGGATTATCTCCAAAAACCACTCCACCGAATTGGCACAGGTGCTGTATTCGGAAGAAGCGGAGGGAAAACTGAAAAACCTCATCATGCAGTATTTGAATAGTGAACGGATGGTGGCAAAGGGAATTCAAAATATTTCCGAGCTGGTCGACAGGGTATACAACGATATGGCAGGCATGGGGATTTTATCGGAATACCTGAAGGACAGCGAGGTTGAAGAGATCAACGTCAATGGGTACAACGGAGTATGGGTTTTATACAAGGATAAAAAGGTTAGGCTCCCGATAACCTTCAGCAGCCCGGATGCTTGCTCCAACATCGCCAAGAAAATGAGTCGCTTTGGAAATGTCATCCTGGATGGCTCAAAGCCTATAGGCGACAGCTTTATTTCACGAGGCATCCGCATGTCCGGTGCCATTGTACCCTGCGTTGATTTCGATGCCGGTGCCATTGCTTCCATCAGAAAGCAAAAGCCGTCCTATATTACAAGAGATAACCTGATTTATTGGGGGACAGCTACAGAAGATGAGCTGGACTTTCTCACCCTTTGCGTCAATAACGGCATATCGGTGGCCATCGCTGGGGCAACCGGCAGCGGAAAGACCTCCGATATGGGATATATTCTAAGCTGTATTTCAAGTGATAAAAGAATCGTAACCATAGAGGACACCCGTGAACTGACCCTGGTTCAACTAGATGAAAACGGCGTGATGGTCAATGATGTCATTCATCTTCTTACCAAAGAAGAACCCAACCCCATTACCATGCTGGATCTGTTGAAGCTGTCTTTGAGGCTCCACCCTGCCATCCTTGTCCCGGCTGAGATGAGGGGGAAGGAAGCCCTGACGGTGCAGGAAGCAGGACGTACAGGGCACACCATCGTCAGCACTCTGCATGCCAATAGTGCCAGGACAGCCTATGAAAGAATCCTCACCATGTGTCTGGAAGCCGGAACCTCCCTGTCGGAAGAAAGGTTGCTGAAAAATATCGTAGAAGCTTTTCCCATCATGCTTTTTAAGATGCAGCTTCCCGACAAATCCCGCAAGTATATCGAAATATTCGAAGCCACAGGGGTAAAATGCGGTGAGGTCACAGGCAATACCCTTTTCAAATATGATGTAGACCACTACGAGAAAGATGAAGCCGGAAGAATCAAAACGGTCGTAGGAAATCACAAACACATGGGGTATATGTCTCAGGCCCTTGCCGAGAGGCTCTTGATCAATGGGGTTGAACGAAAGGAAATTCGTCGTTTCGCAGGAAACGAGTTTAAAAATTGAAGGGGGGATGACTATGAATAACATCCAGGGTTCCCTTGCCATTGTCTTTGTCCTGATCAGCCTAGCTTTTCTCCTCCTGCTGAAGCTAAACCCTTTTGCAGTGGGGAAAAACACCTTGAAACAGCGTCGGTTGCACCTATCGAGGACAAAGCTGAAAATCAGCGAGAGAGTGAGCCTCCGGTTTACAACCCTGTTCCGGCAAACCAGATACACCTTCAAAAAATTTATCCTGATGGTTGCCGCAGCATTTGTGTCGGGTTTTTTGGCGGGGGTTTTACTTTTTAACAACGCTGGCTTGGCAGCGGTTACAGCAGTCTGCCTTATCCCGGCTCCTTACTTTTACCTGACCGTGAAAAGTTCTAGGGCAGCGAGGGAAGAAATCGAAGGATTGGAAAATACCATGTCCATCATCACCAACGCCTACGCTGGATGTGATGACCTTATCAAGGCGGTGGAAACCTATGTCGAAGAGAAGAACCGCTATAACCCTGTGGAATTAAGGAAGCCAACACCCTTCGATGAATTTATCTCAGAAATAAAGCTTATCAATCCCAACATAGAACATGGGCTGTACCGCCTGTCGGCTAAAATTAAGAACCGCTACTTTGCCGAGTGGATAAAAATGCTGATTCTCTGCTATCACGACAGGCGACTGAAATTTGCCCTGTTTCCCGTGATAAAGTCGATGAATGATGCCAAGGCCATGCAGATTGAAAGTGACAGCATGATGGGCAGGGTATGGCGAGATTATCTGATGACGGTGGGCATGATGTTCAGTATTATTCCCTTGATGCGTTTTTCAAATGCCGAATGGTTTGCCATTCTGACCGGAACCACCCTAGGAAAATTACTGATTGTCGTCATGCTTGTAACCGCTCTGGCAACTTCGTTCTTCGTGATGAAGATGACCAGACCTGCCAACCGATAGAAAACTCACCAAAATCAATTTTTCAGGGAGGTTTAAATTTGTTCTATCAAATCATCGTCTTTGTCCTGCTGACTGCGGCAGGATTTTTAATTTGCAGGCAAATACTCAAAATACCCAAGCTGAGCATGAAAAAAAACATCAAAAACTTACAGGCAGAAAAAGAAAAAACGGGAGCAAGGTTGCTCAACCTTTTTGTGATGCCCCTTGTAAAGCCGGTATCCCGATTGATCAGAATTGAACCGGAGAAAGAAGCAAAAATGGCGTCAATGCTAAGGCGTGGAGGACTTGCGCTAACACCAAAGGAATATCATGCACGTGCTCTCATCTGTGCGGCTTTCACTCTGCCGCTCTTGATTCTGCTTTTGGCAATCGGAGCAACAAACATTGCTCCTGCCATCCTTATCTTTTCGGTGGTAATATATTTCCACTTCATGACCGACCTCAAAGACAAGCTGAAAGAGAAAAAGGAATTAATCGAAATAGAACTTCCAAGCTTTGTCCGCTCCATCCTCTATAAGCTTGAAGATGTGCGAGGCAGCAACGAAAATACGGTTGTCCAGGTGGACCTGATCCAGATATTTGAGGACTATCTAAAGGTAGCGAGTGAGGTTTTCTACTATGACATTGCGGTTCTGATCATGGAGATGAAAGCCAAGGACATAGAAACAGCGCTTCGAAACTTCAGTGAGCGTGTCGGACTGCTTGAGGTATCCTTTCTGGTCAATGCCCTCATCGGTCTATACCGTGGAGAGCATCAGGGCGAGGCTCTAATGTATCTTGCCAAGGATATGGACATCAAGGCGAAAGAAGCCCTGCGTAAAAATCTTAACAAGCTGCCCGGTAAAATAAAGATGGCATCCATACCTCTTGTGGTAGTGACCCTGGCAAGCCTTTTATATGTCATAGGCTCCCACTTAGTCCGATCCATGGGGGGCCTTTTTTAATGTGAAAACGGGGCAACCCTTTTCAAATAAAACTATATTTTTCAGGAGGGAGGTAAGCTTGAGAATCAAGACAAACACAATCCAAACCGTAGAAGAAAGGAGGTTAAACCCCATGAGAAGGAAAATGGCAAACGCCTTTTCAAAGGCAAGAGGACTTATGGTCAACAAGTCCGGTGACCAGATGACCGGCTGGCTCATTGTCGTACTAGTCGTAGTGGTAGTTGGCGCAGTGTTTATGACGCTGTACCAGGGTTCTATTACCGAGATTTGGAACAGCATTGTAACCAAAATCACCGGTCTTTTGAATTAAAAAACACCAGCAACTGAAAACACCACTGAGGAAAAGGGAGAGATTATCTCCCTTTTCCTCTTAGTAGGGCACTATTACAACTGAAACTATGGACTCTAACTAAGGCATAATTGCAATGCAGATGAAACCAAAATCTTAAAGAAATAAATGATACGGAGGTACTTTAATTATGATGAGAACTTTGAGAAACAAAATGATGGTGGCTGGCTTAAAGACCAGGAAAGTATTGACCAATCAATCCGGTGATCAGATGACAGGATGGCTGATCGTTGTACTGATCGTAGTCGTTGTCGGTGCGGTATTTATGACGCTTTACCAGGGTTCCATTACGCAGATTTGGAACAGTATTGTAACCAAAATCACCGGCCTTTTGAGCTAAAAAAACACCGGCAACTGAAAACACCACTGAGGAAAAGGGAGAGAATATCTCCCTTTTCTTATTAGTAGAGCGGTATTGCAACTGAAACTATGAACTTTAACTAAGGCATAATTGCACATTGAATGCAGATGAAACCAAAATCCCAAAAAAATAAATGATACGGAGGTACTTTAATTATGATGAGAACTTTGAGAAACAAAATGATGGTGGCAGGCTTAAAGGCCAGGAAAGTATTGACCAATCAATCCGGCGATCAAATGACAGGCTGGCTGATCGTTGTACTGATCGTAGTGGTCGTCGGTGCAGTATTTATGACGCTGTACCAGGGTTCCATTACGCAGATTTGGAACAGTATTGTCAGCAAAATTACCGGCCTTTTGAGTTAAACTATGCGGCGGCTGCGAAACAACACCGTCGGAACAGGGGGTGTAAAGGGATGAACTGGCAGTGCCGGAGCTTATGGGGGAGATGTTCTCCCCCTTTCTCTTTGAAAAAGGTGCTGGTTAATCGAAAAGGCAGCGCCTATTATGAACTGATTATCAAAACCCTGGTGGTCATTACGCTGATGGCGACGGTGATGTCCTTCTTAAGCATCTTCACCACCTATTTGAGTCTTAACCAAGTCTGCCGCCGGGTGGTCCGGGTCATTGAGCTGGAGGGGCAGGTATCGAATAACGCATATGATGTTTTTTACCGGCTCAAGGAACAGACCAGGCTGTCTCCGGAAATGACCATCGAAGATGTCAATTATTGCGATGAACAAAACCAAAAAATTCAGCTAAGAGATACTTTTACCGTAAAGATGAAATACAACTATGCCTTTACCGTGTTTCGGCCTTCCTCCTCTCCGCCGGTGCAAATCATCATTCCCATGGAGGTGCGCATCACGGGCATGTCGGAAAAATATTGGAAGCTTTTAGAGTGAAAGCGCCGGAAGGGAGGGATAATTTTGTGGGCAAAACCGGATCCATTTTAAGAAGCAAAAAAGGCGATGGGCTGGTGTTTATCTTGATCCTCATCTTTTTTATTATGACCCTTGCAGCCATCGTCATTGAATATTTCCGTATGGACAGCCTGTACCAGCAGTTGGAATATGTGCTCCAGCGGGGAGTAAATTCCTCCGTGGAGTACGCCATGCTGGACGAATACCGCAAAGACGGCTATGCCCGAATGGACAGCGCCCTTGCGGAAGAACAGCTCTACGGCTATCTTCATGATAGCATGCAGCTGGACCGGGATCTGAACAAGTATTCCGGGGAGCAATGGGTGTACACCCTTGAAATTCAGAGCCTCACCGCGACCGATGATCCGCCCCGGCTCATCTTGAAAGGGCAGTTGAAAACCCGGAGCGTTTTTAGTTTCCTGACCGGCGAGGTGCGGCTGCCCTTTACTCTCTCCAGCAGCAACAACAGAATTGATGAAGGAGGTTCCCCATGAAGCGAAAAGTAATCATTGCCATTCTCTTGGCAATTTTATGCTGCCTGCTGTTTTCAACGCAAGTCTTTGCCATGTCCGGCAGCGACATTACGCTGAAAATACGCTCTCCCGTAAACAGCCTGACCAGTGAAAGCGGCGTGATCGCAGTGGAGCAGTTTCCGGCAGAAATTGCCATCGGCGCTGCGGCAAAGGCGGGCAATTTGGCAGGAATACAATTAAGCCATAACGGTCAGATCCAGGAGATTTCGGCAGACCACATTCTGGCCATTCCGAATAAAGAAGTCTGCGGAGTGTATACCCTGACAGCGAAAACAGATGAGGGCGCAGTCCTCACTATAAGCGCAAATGTGGTATTCCAGGAAAAGGCCACCTACAATATCCGCTACCGCACGGTAGGGATGAATTTGAAGGAAGCCTATGATGGAGCAGACAAGCTAAAGACCTTTCCCACACCCCAGCGCATTGACCTGGTGCAGGCCAACACTATCGCCGGATACGAGCAGAAACGCATTGCCGGGCTGATCGGCAGGAGCGACGGCAGGACCTACACGTTGAAGGGCAGTCTGGTGGTGGAGGTTTACGACTATTCCACCGGGAAGGTCATCGGGACCTATGATGCCAATCAGGATTTTGATGCCCTGACTACAGGTTTTCAGTGGACACCCATGAGCCTGATTGCCTTTGGAACCATGCGGAACGCGGCAATCACCTATCAAGCCCCTGTAAAAATTGACGTTCAGGCCACATGGTGCAGTGAAGACAAGCAAGAGGTATACGGCAAAGCTACGGCACAGGACAGGGGTGTGCCGGAATACCTCTATCCCTACCAGACTACCAGCGTCACCTTCTCAAAGGATGATATCCCCCTATCGCGCAACTATATCTATAAAGGTCTGGAATGGGATTACACACCGGAAACTGCCGGATTCACCGATGGGGAAAGTCAGACTCAAACGGCAATTACCCAAAAGATCAACACCCAAATTCCTGCGGCAGACTTTTACTTCAAGTTCAAAAAACAGGATGGCAACGACCTTTCCGTGAGCATCCACGCCCCTGAAACCGTCTACCGGGGGGATAGCTATTCCTTCGAGGTGGTTTTTACCAACCATGGTGCAGCACCGGCCTATAATGTGCCCTTGATCGGTACCGTAGACCGGGAGCAGATGAAAGAAATCCCCGCCAAGCAGGATTTTTCGCCCAACGAAAGCAAAACCTTCACCCTCACACGGAATACTGACAAAGCAGGGGAGGTCATAACGCTGTGGGCGCAGATCGAAGTGCCCGAGGGATTTATGGATAAGAACACGGAGAACAATACCGCGACATCGGTCATCCGGGTGGTGGAAAAACCGGAGCCGACCCCAAGCCAGGGGAAGAATCCCGAACCGGACAAAGAAAATCCGCCACCGGCGGAAAACCCCGACCCGGAAAAGCTGTGCGATCTATCGGCAAGCATTGCAGCGTCGTCCACCGTTTACGAAGGGGAGCCTTACCGCTTTACGGTGAGCTTTACCAACCATTCCGACAGGATGCTGAAGGATGCATCGGTACAGGGCAAGAACAATGATGCCGTTTTAGACTCAATTCCCAAAGCGCTTGCCTTCAATCCCTTGGAAGCCAAGACCTATACCCTCACCGGACAGGCGGGGCATGTGGGCGAGGTATATAACCTGTGGGCGAATATCGGAGTGCCCGAGGGTTTTCGGGATGAAAATCCGGTCGATAACACCGCCGCTTCTAGAATTACTGTTGTGGCAAAACCCTCGGGCAATCCACCCGGAAACTCGAATAATCTACCCAACAATCCAGATAATCCGCCGACAAACCCAGACAATCCATCTGAAAATCCGAATAACCCGCCAACAAATCCAGATAACCCTCCTGATCCCGGACATCCGCCCGTCGACCCGGTGGTGCCGCCGGAGAAGCTGTGCGATGTATGGGTAAACCTGTCCTACCCGCCCACAGTTTATGAACAGGAGGAATACAGCTTTACCGTATACTTTACCAATGACACCGATCAGGCATTATCAGGGGTGAGCTTGAACGCTTCCATCGACGGCGGGGCAGCTTCGGCAGTGCCGTCCGCGGCAGATTTTAAAGCCCATGAAACCAAAGCCTTCCTTATCAAAGGCAATGCAGGAGAAAAAGGCATAACCATCCGACTGTCGGCTCAGGTGTCGCAGCCTGCGGAGTACAGGGATGCCAACACAAGCAACAACCGGGCTGCGGCAGAGCTTTCCGTAGTGGAGCGTCCCTATGACTTGGATGTGCAGCGGATCACTCCCGATCGGTACAAGGAGAACCAGACGGTCATCAGCACCATCAAGGTGTCAAACCGGGGAAGCTTGGACTTTACGCCCGGACAGAAGGTCAGCGTCCTGTTTGAAATCCCGGAGTTATCACTGTCGAAGCGTGTAAACGCTGTGGTCATGGAAAAAGACACCTATAACATTGTGTCGGTCAAATGGGATACCCCCAATGTGCAGGCCGATAAAAACATCACCATGATTGCGGTCATCAATCCCGACCAAGTCCTGGACAATGAAACATCCGTCGCCAATAACACCTATACCCAAAAGGCCGTCATTAAGAATGTGGTGTATGATCAGCCGACAGAGAGTACAACCATTCCCGCACCACCGCAAAGAAGTGAGCAGCCCAGGGTTACCTGGAAGGAGCAGCGGTTTGAAAACAATCGGTTTGTTTGGAAAGACTTCTACGCCGAGCTAAAAGTAGATGCCGTCCTTGACTATGACACAAAGGCAAAAGACTATATCAAATCGGGATACGGCTTCTCCATCAATGTCACACCCTCCATAAATACCAACTACGACAGACCGGAGCTGATTACCGCGCCGCAGACTGCCGAGGTCTATCTGCCCCAGAACCGCTATGAAACAGCCATCCCACTCATGAAAGAGGGCAACCATTTTACATTTAAGGAAAATCCCGCCTCACCCTTTCGATACAAGAAGCAGTATGTCCCGGTATGGTTCCCCGATGACAGGGAATATATCGTGCAGCTCCTTGTCACCGATGTGCACACTCCCGGAGGCACCCTATCTAAATGGATCACCGGAGGAAATCTGCAAATGAAGGTGGTTGACAGCATGTACTCCGATGATGTCACCACGGGGAGTCCATGATGCTGCTGTTTTGTGCCATCCCCATGCTTTGTGCTGCCGTCACGGACTGGAAAAAACGGATTATTCCCGATTGGACATGGATTGCCATTCTTATGGTGGGACTTGCTTCTGCGGTCATCAATGGTAAAGGCATCTTGTATATTCCACTGCCTGAAAGGCTTGTGGGACTTTTGTTTCCGGCAGTCAGTCTCCTTATGATTGCTTTCAAATGGGGCGGTGTCGGTGGGGGAGATATTAAGCTGACGGCGGCCCTGGGCTTTTGTTTCGGGCTTTACGGGCTTGCAGCCATCCTCTTTTTTGCTGTCATCCCTGCCTGCATTTATGCCAGAGCGACAAAGCAAAGGAGCGTGCCTTTGGCAGTATTTTTGTGCATCGGCTTCTTTGTATATGCCTGCCTTTCCATTTTTTCTAAAGGATAATTGATTGAGATGAGGAGGAATATTGTGTGATACATTTCCACGATGAAGCCCACCGGCAGAAGGTCGTACACTATCTGCAGAAAGATAACCGGGTATATCCCGATAGCAGGGCTGACAGCTATTATCTGCCTGCCCTGTATCTGCTTCTCTCTACAAAAAACGATCTGTATAAAAAGATTGGCAGGTATATCGACAGTGATGGCATCGACTTTGAAAAAATGCTGTCCAAACAGGACTTTCCCAGCAGTGAAAGAAAGCTCATCAAGCTGGCGGCTAACCTTTTCAACGGCTCCATGGAGGTTTCCCCATCGGAGTTGATCGACACGCTGGATGATGAAAACTTTACTCAGGCGCTGCAGGCCATTTTTCTCAAACGCACCAGCTGCCATGTCAAGGAACTGCTCCCCGCTGCAAAGGAAGTTCCTGAACCGGAGCCGCAGTATGATCTGAAGCTGTAAATAGATTGACCTCCACGCTGCAGATAAACTGAATTCTGATGGATGGGAGGATTAAAATTGAGTGAAATAAAAATAACGATTTTAAGAGATGATCTCTACGATAACTCCGCCTATATCGGTGCACACCTCTGTCTGCCTGCAACGAATGCCGAAATACAGGATGCCCTTGAAAAAGCAAGGATCGATGATGAGCATCCAGATTTTACGGTAGTGGATTATGCGTGTGGGCAGGATTACTTAAACGAGCTTCTGCCGAAAAAGGCTTCGCTTTATGAGCTTGACTACCTCGCAAGACGGCTGTCCGGATTGAATAAGGTTGAAAAAGCAGCCTTTGAGGGTGTTGCAAAAATAGAGAAAGCGCCTAACCTTCCAAAGCTCATCAACCTCACCTACAGCCTTGCCCACTGCCATGTGGTATTCGAAGCGCGCAATGACGAGCAGCTCGGCAAATTCTATGTGGACAATGGCTTCATAACGGAGCTGGAGGAAGTGCCTGAAAAAGTGCTGCAATACATCGACTATAAAAAGGTGGGACGTATCCACAGAGAGGCAGAAAAGGGTGTGTTCACGAAAACCGGTTATGTAGTGCAATCAGAGCCGGATATAAAGGTTGTCTATGACAGCACCAACATTCCCAAGCTCGATGACGACAGCGGTTATGTTTTCAAGCTGTATCTTATAGAAGGATGTTTTGAACCGGAAAAAGCAAAAGGAGTTTGGCTGAAGCTTCCTGCATTGGAGGCTGAAATTGCATCTGCTCTGTCGGAGATCGGGGTGTCTTCTTTATTTGATTGCGTTTTTACCCACTGCGAAAGCAGCATGCCCTGCTTCGAGGATGTGTTCTCTGAAAGTGAGGACCTAGAAATGCTGAATATCTTAAGCAATGCTATTTCAAGAATCATAGATAGCAATATGGTCACCAAGTACAAAGCTGCCCTTCAATATGAATACTGCACCGATCTGGACTTGGCCATTGACATTGCACAAAACCTGGACTGCTACAGTTTTTGTCCTTCCCTGTCCTCGCCGGAGGACTATGGACGGCAGGTACTGCTCAAAGCCTCCGGGTTCCCGCCCGATGATATGGCCTTCAAGCTCCTTGATTTTAGGAGATATGGGGAAGCCAAAATGAAAGAGGATGGTGTGAAATCCACGGATTACGGATTGATTTGCCGCAACGGAAAAGAATTTGTGTTTGAGTTTTGCACCAGACCGCAAGGGCAGCAGATGGGGGGGATGTAGGAGTGTGGGTAGAACTACAGGCAGAGCATCCTTCTGCACAGGAAATTTCAACAAATCTTTATCTTCCTGCGACGGAAAAAGAGATCAAGGAGGCGATGAAAGTCATCAATCCCTATGACAGGCAAGACTTTCACTGCCTCGTCACCCAATGCGATTTGCCTATCTCGGAGCTGGAGGAATACATAAACTGCAGCTCAGGCAATCGGTATGAACCCGCAGAGATTAACTTCCTCGCGGAAAGGCTCACCTATCTCACGGACCATCAGCAGGAATTCATGGCCTATATCCTCAAAACCGGAACTGCTTCGGAAATGAGAAGCTTGATCAATTTAACCTATCATCTTGACCATTTTACGCTGCAGGGCATCACCAATGACGAACAGCTTGGCTCCTATTGCGTCACAACCGGAAGGATTGAAGTGCCGGACAATCTCATCGAGTTTATTGACCATCGAAAAGTGGGGCTCCACCAAAGGATTCAGGATAAAAGCCAATACCTCGATCATGCCTATGTGGTCATAAGAGATTACAAGCTCACAGAACCCTACGATGGCCAAACATTCCCGGACGTGATGCAGGGGGCAGCGATACCGATCAAGGTGAAACTCAAACCTATGAACTCCGGGGATGATGGGATCTGGTTACGGCAGCCGCTGACAAAAAGGGAAGAAGAACTGGCCTGCAGCAAGCTGGGGGTGGAGGATATAGAGGATGCCCAAATAGCAGATGTGAGCTGTCTCATACAAGGGTTCGACCGAGAAGTTTTGAAAGAGGCGTGTTTGGTTGAATTGGACACTCTTGCCAAAACCATTCAAAAAATCGATCAAAGGGATTGGCTGACCTTGGAGGCTGTTATTCAATATGAAACCCAGGGCGTGAATCCCGGCTCCATCCATGTGGGCGATTACTATAACTGCGGACTGAATCTAAAATGCTATGACCACTTTCCTGAAGTGAGGACGCAAGCCGAATATGGACGAAGGTGCATGGAAACAGCCGGTACCAAGATACCCGACATGGCACAGCGATTTATCAATTATACCGCTTTAGGAGCAGAGAAGATCTCTGCTGAAAAGGGCAGGTTCACCGATTATGGATACATCTGCCGCAATGCAAACGAATATTTTGACGTTGGCGAAAATGAAGAAACCATTCAGCAGCAACAGCTATAGGTGGATTCTAATCTAAATCGACCTATAAGACGTCACCGATGAGGCAACGTCTTTTTTTGTGCTTCAGAAGGAGTTGGAAAAGATGAACATACGCAAAAATACGTCGGATAAAGAGGCAAACGATCAAAGAAAGGTCTACAGCGTAGCCGAGCCGCAGGACACAGAAAAGTGCAGAGGTTGTCCCTATGCCGGAGTGGGCTTTATCTGCTGGGATCAGGACGGAAGCTGCATGAAAACCGATGTGGAGAAAATCTACGACAAGTTAAGGTCAAGGAGGTGATGACTTATTGAACAGTATCATCAGTTGGATAGGCGGAAAGAAGGCCCTTCGGGAACTGATTTATGAACGCCTGCCCAAAGAATACGGACGATACATTGAGGTGTTTGGCGGGGGTGGTTGGGTTCTCTTCGGTAAAAGTCCGGACAGCAGGTGCATGGAAGTCTACAATGATTTCAACTCCAACCTTGCCAACCTGTTCTTCTGTGTCAAGGAGCGTACAGCAGCTTTTCTTGTGGAGCTTGGATTCCTGCCGTTGAATTCCAGAGATGAATTCCTGGTCCTCCGAAAATTTCTAAGCAAAGAAGAATTCACAAAAGATTACTTACAGGAAGAACTGGACCTTGCACAGCGCTATTTGGAAGAACTGGAGTTTGAAGAGATCAAAGCCATCCTGCTGGAGAATGCGGAAGTGACCGATGTCAAACGGGCGGCGGCTTTTTTCAAGCTCATACGGTACAGCTATGGCAGCGGATGTACCTCCTACAGCTGCCAGCCCATTGATGTGCGGAGGGCCTTTCACCTGATATGGGAGGCATCCTGCAGGCTTGCCAATACGGTAGTTGAAAATAAAGACTTTGAGGCGTTGATCCGTCAGTACGACAGGGATAACGCCTTTTTTTATTGCGATCCGCCCTACTACCAAACCGAGGGGCACTATGAGGTGGAATTCCGCAAGGAGGACCATGTGCGACTCCGGGATACCCTCTCACAGATCGAAGGGAGATTCCTCGTATCCTACAATGATTGCGAATACATCCGTGGGCTGTATGAAGGATATCAAATTGAGTCTGTCACCCGCCTGAACAATCTGGCCCAGCGATATGATGGCGGCTGCGAGTATCTGGAGGTACTCATCTCTAACTATGATACCTCGGAACGCAGGCGGGATATGCCCCTGCAGATGGGTCTCTTTGATAGGCTCAACGACTTTTACAACACAGAGTGACGAGGAAAAAACATGCTCCAACAATAGAGTTTAAGGAGGAAATTGACCATGAAAATGATTGAAATCGAAAGAACGGTGGACCCACAAGGGAAGCTCACAATCCCCGCTCGTCTCATGGAAGACCTAGGGCTTGTGCCCGGTGATACAGTGAGACTTACCTGCGTCAGCAAGTCTCCTGGCGATCCCCTCAATACCTTCGGTGAAATTTTAATTGCGTCGAACGGCATTGTTGGCTTTGAAGAAATGGAAGCGGAAGAAGGGGAAATTTCTCTACCCAATGAGCTATTGGAAGCAGCAAACATCCCCCGGGGCAGTGACATTGAAATTGTCTGCACAGAGGGTGCCATTATCATTACGGCGGCAGACCTGTTGGATATGATTCCCGATGAACTGTGCCAGCTGTTTGCCGAGCTGAATATCAGCCCGGAAGCTGTTCGCAGTGTCATAAGGAGTGGTGGTGCTTTGGATGGACAGTAAAGCCATTTACAAGGTGGTGGATGACAAAGGGCGGGTGCTGATCCCCAAGGAGCTTCGCTGTGCCGCTGAGATAAACCACGGTGACATTGTGAAATTGGGCATGGACAAAGGCCGGGTGACTGTCCAAAAGGTCAACCTCATTGAGGTCGGCGATCAGTCCCCGTTGGCGGTAGATGCGTATGTTTTCTCCGCGGTCAAGACCATGGAAAAGCAAACCCTGCTTTCCCTTGCAGCAAAGCTGATTGCACTGATAGATGAAAATACTGAAGTGAAAAAGTAAGGAGGAGCAAGGATGGAAAACACAAAGCCTTTCACCCATGAGGACTGCATTGAAACAGGGTATGCCATGTCTATCGAGGGCAAAGTGATTGTTATATCCTTAGCGGCACTGCCGGAACAGTATCACAACAGAGAAAATCAACTCTATTACTGCGATGGCGGCAATGGCAGCAGACCAAACCCGATGGGCCGTTCTATTTTTGCGACCTCTCTCTACGATGGAGTGAAGATGCGTTGGAACCGCAGTGATGTGGTGGGGGTGCTAAAACCGGAGCTGCTGCCCGATTGGGCAAAGGATACGTTGGAGCAGATACAGTCCGGCAGTTCCCCGCAGATAAATCTGTAAAGGGGATGGAACGATGGATAAAAAGCTGTTTACCATAGAGGACTGCATCAAGGACAGCGATTACAAAGAGGATTATGAAGGGAAAATCATCGTCATGCGTCCCGAAGCCCTAAAGGATCAGTACCGCGATGAACGTTTCCAACTGTGGCTTGGCGGGTCCGGCTTTGGCTGCGACCCGTCTCTTAGAGGCCGGGCGGTATTTGCCACCTGTCTCTATGACAACGAACATGCAGAGTGGCGGCGTGAAAACTTTCTTGGCACCATCAAGCAAGGAGGTTTTGCCTGATTGGGCAAGGCTGAAGCTATCGCAAATGAAGCCCCACTCCTCTGCTAATGAACGTGAGCAAACACCAAAGTACAGCGGGTACAGCTTCCTTGAAAACGGCAGATACAAGGCAGGTGTAGGGCTCTACAGTGAAAAAGAGGTTATGGAATATGTGGAGCTGCAAAAACCTTATCAGCACAGAATCATGATCTGTGACAGGGATGACTTTAATGTCTTAGAGGTCATCAAAGGCGAGATGATTCATCCTTCCAAGGAAGACCTGGAAGCATTCCTGTCAGAGCAGGAGCAATCCGGTAATTCTATGCGGATGAATCAGTAAAGGAGGTGCCGATATGCCTGGAATCTTTATCAAAAAAGACCGCATCATCTTCTATGGCAATACCGCGGGCTACATAGACGATGGCAAGGTTGTAGTCGATACCATGTTTCACTGTGGGGAACTGAATGATTTCCTCACGGCAAAGCAAGGGCTGACCGTGGAATGGGTAAATGGTGTGTACGACCGGCTGGCAAACGGGCAGCAAGACTTCGATGAGCAACCAATCCTCAAATTCTGCCGCATCCACCAGCTCAAGCCGGAGGTTGATCCAATGATCAAATTCATTGGGTATGATGAACTCCTCCAGGGAGGCTTCGGAAAACCGGACCCCGAAAATTATCAGGTGGTGTATGACGGTCAGATTGAAACCAACGATTTGGATGCCATCTTCGAGAAATTCAATCTGCATCACCCGCCCGATTTCCAAGGGCACTCCCTGTCCATGTCCGATGTGATTGAGCTATACGACAAAGACGGCAGCGAATTCCATTATGTCGACCGCTTCGGCTTCAAGCAGATAGACTTTCATGAGTCTGCACAGGAGCAGCAAGGAAGTCAATCCATGAACCTATGACCCACCCGACAGCAGAGGCTGTCTTTTTTTGTACCCAAAATCAATAGCAGGAGGAAAAGACCATGAAGAAAAATGAAAACGCACAGGCCGCAGGCAAGGAAAACACAGCAACACAGACCCTCCCCATGAAAGTGGATGTGAAGATCGGCTCTATCCGTCCGACCGGAAGCATCCGCGCCACCGCATCGGTCAACTTGAACGACTGCTTTGCCATCCGCAATGTGAAAATTATCGACAGCAGCAAGGGACTGTTTGTAGCTATGCCCAGCTACAAGGCTGGCAATGGAGAGTACAAGGACATTTGCTTCCCGGTAACCGCAGCCTTCAGGCAGCAGCTCAATAATGCTGTGCTCAACGCCTTTCATCAGGCTCTGAACATAAACCAGAGCCAGGCACCTACCCAAGATGATCTCCTTTCTGATTCACCGGAGCAGACCAACGGCATTCAGATGGGATAAGTAAAGCAAGTCCGCAACTCAAACTATAGATGAAGGGAGGCAGCGAAATTAATGGATGAAGAAAAAAACATAATCTCTCAGGAAGTATTAATGATGGTGGATATGTTTGACTGTCTGGATGGACAGCGGCAGCTTGAGCTGCTGGGGATTCTTATTGAAAAACTTGAGAATGGCGAAATTGAGCTGAATGGGAAGCAAATTACACCCGAGGAAGTTGGAATTGATGACGCTCATGTCTGCTATAGCACCATTCTGGATATGATCAGTGCGGAAGGCAAGCTGACTGATTATCAGACACAAGGGATAACATGATAAGCAATTTTAAGAAGAAAAGGCAGCAGAGCATTGTCGGTCAAGCTGCTTACCTACAGTCTTCCACCCCAGAACTGCCGGAAAACTATACGATGCATGACGGGTTCTTATTTAGAGGGGATACGCCTGTATCCCTTCTAACTTCGGGGATTGTTGAGAGCGCAGTCCGGGGCTTTCTTCATGTAGAAAAAATAGAACAATACAAAACTAAATAAAATTCCACAGGGAGTATCCAAACACCAGAATCAACAGCTGGTGTTTTTGACTGCCTGGGCCGGAGGTGGTAGTAACGGAAAAACTGGAGCTTGATCTGATCAGGGTTGCCTCCTATCCGGATTCCATTTTTAAATATCAGTTGATTTACAAGGCCGGAAATGCCACAGGCATGGCGTGGGTCTACAGCTTTGATGAAGAATGGTACTACCTATATAAGCAGGACACGGAAAAGTATAGGGTAAAGAGGCGCAAAGACCTTGAAGACCTTAAGCCCTCTTTTACCTATAAGCAGCAGCGGAAAAGGCCCATAGATCATCAGGGTAAAGCAAAATCCCTTAAGAAAAACGCGGTAGTGCAGTCATTGCCCATGAAAGTGGAGGTGAAGATCGATTCCATCCGTCCTTCAGGAAGCGTTCGGGCCACAGCTACAGTCAACCTGAACGGCTGCTTTTCCATTCCCAATATAAAGATTATTGACGGCAGTAAGGGCTTGCTTGTAGCCATGCCCAGCTGGAAGACAGACGACGGAGAGTATAAGGACGTCTGTTTTCCGGTGACCGCAGTTTTCAGGCAGCAGTTTAATGATGCTGTCATCAACGCCTATCAGCAGGCAATGGACATGAATCAGAACCAAGTACCCATGCAGGAAGATTCACCTTTTGAAGAACCGGAGCAGGTCGATCGCATGCAGATGGGCAGTATGTAGCGTCCAATTTTGTGTAGAACACTAACACATACAAATTGACACGATTGATAATCCCTGCATTTCACTGAAAAACAGGGATTATCATCAATAAAATAGATTTATGGAGGCAAAAACATGATGAGAAAAATTGTGACTAAGGTAAAGAATCAGATTGCAGGAAAGGTATTGATGGCCAAAGCCATCCTAAGATCACAAGGCGGTGAAAATTTTGTGGACAGTGCCATCAAGATTTTAATTTCGGTCGTTTTGGGTGCTTTGCTGCTTGCAGGACTCTATGCGCTGTTTGGAAATACCGTCCTGCCGATACTTACCCAGCGTATCAAAGATATGTTCAACTATGCAGGCTAACCTGCCGCTCCTGTTGCAGGGCGGTCTTTTTATTGCCCTGCTGCTGGCGGCGACCATCTTTGACATCCGAAAAAGGATCATCCCCGATGCCATCTGTCTCCTCATTGCTATGACAGGCTTTATACTCATTGAGCCAGTGAAACTGTTGGGCATTCTGGCAGCCTTGCCCTTTCTCCTCGCCGCATTGTTTTTCGGCGGTATGGGTGGGGGAGATATTAAGCTGATGGCTGCATCGGGAATTGTCCTCGGCATCCCAGGAGGCATTGCGGCATCCGTCCTTGCGCTGACCGCAATGCTTCTTTTTTATGCCGCTTATTCTACAGTACAAAGGCTGCGAAATCGGGAATACCAAAAATCATTCCCTCTTGCACCTTTTCTAGCCATCGGCTGTATAGCCATATACTTCATGAATATAGGAGGAATCGCTTTATGAACTTTTTAAAAAACAGGACCGTTCTCGGTATAATCTGCATTGCGCTGTCCCTGATCATTTGTTTTGCAGTAACACCGCTGTTTAATTCCGGCCTATCCCAAAAGGTCGGCATCATCCGTGTAACCAAGGACATCAAAGCAGGGGATCAGATTACCAAAGACAAGGTGCAGACCATTGAAGTAGGCAGCTACAATCTGCCCAAGGATGTGGTGAAAAGCGCGGACACCGCAGTAGGCAAATATGCAACCACCGATCTGCTCGCAGGTGATTACATTTTAAAAGCCAAGCTCGCTGACGTACCTACCGAAGGGAATGCCTATTTATATAACCTGAACGGGGAGAAACAGGCAATTTCTGTCGCCATTAAGAACTTTTCCAATGGCCTATCCGGCAAGCTGATCTCCGGCGACATCGTTTCGGTCATCGCTCCCGACTACAGGAAGCAGGGCACAACAGTCATTCCGGCAGAGCTTCAGTATGTTGAGGTGATTGCAGTCACTGCCAATACCGGCTACGACACGAACGGTGGAAAACAGGCAGCGGATACCATGAAAAACGATAATCAAAAGGCTCTGCCTTCTACCGTAACCCTCCTCGCATCCCCGGAGCAGTCTAAAATTCTTGCCGAGCTTGATTCGGACGGCAAACTCCATCTGTCTCTTGTTTACAGGGGTACGAAAGATAATGCAGCAAAATTTATAGGATCACAAGATGCAGTAATTGCTAAGCTTTATCCAAAGACAGAGGTAAAAAACGAAGCAGTAACAAAGGAGGATGCTGCCGTGCCCAAGCAAACCGTACCCCAAAAGGAGACGAATAGTCATGCTTAATTTTAAAACCGGCAGCATTTTCTCCCGCAAAACCGGCAGTGAACAACAGTCTCCTGAACCGGAATCCGATAACCGGGTGCTGGCCGTATGGGGCAGTCCTTCCTCCGGCAAGACCCTTGTCAGTGTCAAGCTGGCCAAGCATCTCGCAAGCAAGCGAAAGAATGTGGCACTCCTGCTGTGTGATATGACCGCACCACCGCTGCCTTGCATCTGCCCGCCCTCCGATATCGAATGTGAAAAATCCCTGGGCAGCATCCTTGCGGCAACCCATGTAACGGATAATCTCATCAAGCAAAACTGTGTGCTGCACAAAAAGCAAAGCTATATTACCTTGATCGGCATGCTGAAAGGTGAGAACGTCTTTACTTATCCGCCCTATACGGCAGAGCAGGCAGTGGAGCTGATCGAACACTTAAGAAACGTTGCGCCCTATGTCATTATCGACTGCGGCAGCATCATTGCCACCGATATCCTGTCGGCGGTTTCCCTGATGGAATCCGATGCGGTGCTGCGCCTTGTCAACTGTGATTTGAAGTCCATTTCCTATCTGTCCTCGCAGCTTCCTCTGCTGATGGACCAGAAATGGGATGCCGACAAGCAGTATAAAATCGCTTCCAATGTGAAGCAGTATGAGGCCAAGGAGAACATGGAGCAGATATTAAACGGCGTCACCTTTACCATCCCCCACTCGGAGGAAGTGGAGCAGCAGTACCTGTCGGGGGATCTGTTCAAGGATTTGGGACTGAAAGACAGCAAAGGCTTTCGCAAGGAACTTGAAAAAATCAGCAAGGAGGTGTTCGGGATATGAGCATCACTGCAGCGGCAAACCACAGCCTTTTTTTTAGCCCGGACAACACCTCCAAGGATTTCGGAGCCGTACTTCGCGATGTGCAGGAATATATATCAAGCAAATACTCCACCCTCATTCTGGATGGCGGCAAGGACGAGGTCAAAGAGCAGGTCAAACGGTACATCAGCAAATACCTGATGGATTACCGCATCGCCGTAAAGGATATGACCGCCGAGCAGCTCATTGATGCGCTCTACACCGAGATGGCTGAATTCAGCTTTTTGACAAAATATATCTTCGGCACCGGCATTGAAGAAATCGATGTAAATGCCTGGAACGACATTGAGGTTCAATATTCCAATGGGCAGACTGTCAAGCTGGACGAACACTTTGACTCCCCTGAACACGCCATCAATGTGGTTCGAAGGATGCTCCATGTATCCGGCATGGTGCTGGACAATGCCAGCCCTGCCATCCTCGGACACCTGTCGAAAAACATCCGTATTGCCGTGTTGAAAACACCCCTTGTGGACGAGGACGTGGGTGTGGCGGCTTCCATTCGAATTGTCAATCCGCAGCACTTGGGAAAGGCCGACTTTGTCAGAGGCGGCACCGCCACGGAAGAGATGCTGGACTTCCTCTCGGAATGCCTGCGCTATGGTATATCGGTGTGTGTGGCAGGAGCCACCTCATCGGGCAAGACGACTCTGGCTGGGTGGCTGCTGACCACCATCCCCGACTCTAAAAGGATTTTTACAATAGAGAACGGCAGTCGTGAGCTTGCCCTGGTGCGTAAAAAGGACGACAAGATTGTTAACAGTGTCATCCATACCCTCACACGCTCCAGCGAAAATGAGAAGCAGAACATTGATCAGGATAGCCTGCTGGATATGGCGCTGCGGTTTAATCCTGAAATCGTGTGTGTTGGGGAGATGCGTTCCTCGGAAGCCTATACCGCACAGGAGGCAGCGAGAACCGGGCACACCGTGCTGACCACCATCCACAGCAACTCCTGTGAAGCGACATGGCGCAGGATGGTCACCCTCTGCAAGAGGAAATACGATATTGCGGATGATACCCTGATGTCCCTTGTCACCGAGGCGTTTCCGATTGTGGTCTTCACCAAGCAGCTTGAAAACAAGCAGCGCAAGATGATGGAAGTGATGGAGTGTGAAATCCTCTCGGATGGACAGAAAAACTTCCGCAGTCTGTACCGCTTCAACATCACCGAGAACCGGATGGACGGCGACAGGTTCATTATCAACGGCAGCCATCAACTAGAGAATACAGTTTCCCAGAGCCTGCAAAAGCGTTTCTTAGAAAACGGCATGCCTCAGGAGGTTCTCAATAAAATACTGAAAGGAGGCCCTGATCGATGACCTTGCTTCAACTTATCGCCTGTATCGGTATCTTTGTCGGCAGCTTTATACTTTTAAAGCTGTCACCTATAGAATTTACTGATAGCCTGTTCAGTTTCCTGACCGCAAGACCCCAAAGCATCAAGGCCGAAATCAACGAGGCGACGCAGCGGAAAAAGCCTTCCTTTTTCCGAAGAGAAATCATGGAGGTACAGAACATCCTCAAGCTGACCGGCAGGAGCAGCCGCTTTTCTCTGATTTGCGTCTGCTCCCTTGGACTGTTCGCCTTGGGTGCCTCCATTGCCATCGTGATGAGAAATATGTTCCTTGTGCCGGTGCTTGCAGTGGGCTTTATGTTCCTGCCCATCTGGTATGTGAAGCTGACGGCAAACCATTACAAGAAAGATATCGCTGCAGAGCTTGAAACCGCTCTGTCCATTATCACAACGGCATACCTCCGGAGTGAGGACATCCTGACTGCCGTGGAGGAAAACCTTGACTACTTAAATCCGCCCGTCCGTGATATATTCGCTGAGTTTCTCACGCAGATAAAGATGATCAACCCTGACGTGCATGCAGCACTGAGATCAATGAAACCTAAGATTGACAATGAAGTGTTTCAGGAATGGTGTGATGCCATCAGCGCCTGCCAGTATGATCGGGGAATGAAAACCACCCTCCCGCCGATTGTAAGTAAGCTGTCGGATATGCGAATCGTCAATGCGGAGCTTGAATACCTTATGTTCGAGCCAAGAAAGGAATTCATCATCATGGTGATCCTCGTCATCGGCAACATTCCCCTCATGTATGCCCTGAATCATTCCTGGTACAACACGCTGATGCATACGGCGATAGGACAAATCGTTCTTGCGGTGACGACGGTTTTGATTTTTGTTTCAACGGCTTTTGTGATCAAGCTGACCAAGCCCATCGAGTATAGGAGGTGAAAATAAAATGATCAATCTACTATTTTTATTTGCGGTCCTCCTTGCCCTTGGCCTCTTTTTTGTCTTTGCGGATATCTTAAAGCTGCCAACTGTGAAAGCATCCAAAGCGATGATCAATACAGGGCGGCAGGACAAAAAGTTGTCCAGGACCATGGAAGCGCTGCTCTTGGATGCGGCGGTTAAACTCTCCAGGCTGATCCGCATGGATGAATACAAGAAAAGCCGTCTGAAAAGCATCCTCAAAGCAGCAGGCATCCAAATGACTCCCGAAACCTACACGGCTTACGCCTATGTCAAGGCAGGAGCAATATTCCTTGGAATAATCCCCTGTCTTTTGCTTTTACCCCTGCTGTCTCCGGTACTTGTATTGCTTGCGGTGGCAGTCTATTTCAAAGAGAGCCAAAGAGCCGATGAGTGCCTGAGAGCCAAGAGGGATCAAATTGAAAGCGAGCTGCCGAGATTTGTAGCCACCATAGAGCAAGGATTGAAAAGCAGCCGTGATGTGCTGTCCATTCTGGAGAATTTCAAGAAGAATGCAGGCATTGCTTTCGCCGGTGAACTGGACATTGTCTGTGCGGATATGCGTTCCTCCAGCTACGAAGCAGCACTGACAAGGTTTGAGGCAAGGCTCAATTCCCCGCAACTCTCCGATGTGGTTCGAGGGCTTATCAGTGTGCTTCGTGGCGACGATGGAGCGGTCTATTTTCAGATGATCGCCCATGACTTCAAATTGCTGGAGCTGCAGCGTCTTAAAACTCAGGCCCAGAAGATACCGCCTAAAATCCGCATCTTCTCCTTTTTCATGCTGATGTGCTTCTTGTTGACCTATCTTATTATCATCGCATTGGAGATCATCAAATCCCTCGGCGGGATGTTTTAAAGGAGGACTGCAAAATGTCTGGAAAGATGCAGACGCTGTGTTTTGAAAATTCCTCCTTGTTGAGCCGAAGTCGATATAGGGCAGGCACAATCCATGTAAATCTATATAAGTGAAGGAGGATATCATGGACAAAAATGACAATACGAAAAAACTGTTTCAGAAAAAGATCGATGCCAACTACATGGCATATATAAACGACCTTCAAGGTATGACAAGTTCCGAGCTGATAGATCAAGCCGAGAAAATCGCCGCCACCAAGCAGGTCTATCAGGAATTGAAAGACGGTGGCTGCAATACCGACCATCTGGAATACCTGCTGCGCTTTCAAAACCCGCTGGAGGTTGTGCGGGATCAGTGGCTGAATGAACAAGGAAAAGTCTTTAATGAGGATATGGAGTATGTCCTCTGGAGTCTTGCCGACAAAAGAGGTGCCGAGCGGGACTACGAGTTGGACGAAGCCTTCTGCGAACCCGAACAGTACAAGGGGGTGCGATTGTGCTGAAAAAGCTGCACAATAAGCGCGGTGAGGGATACATCGATGTGGCCGTGCTAGTGCTCTGTGCCATGCTGGTACTTGCCCTAGCCGTTAAAGTTTTTCCGGTCTACATTTCCAAAAATCAACTGGATACCTTCGCCAATGAGCTGTGCAGGGAGGCTGAAATAGCAGGGCGTGTGGGCAGTGAAACCAGCACAAGAGCACAGGTGCTCCGGGAAAAAACAGGACTTAATCCCACCATCTCATGGTCAAAGACAGGTTGGATACAGCTCAATGAAGAATTCACAGTGACAGTGTCCATGCAGACCAACATCGGACTTTTTGGCGGCTTCGGCTCGTTTCCCATCACCCTGACGGCACAGGCCACCGGAAAAAGCGAGGTATATTGGAAATGAGAAAACTATATGGCATAATAAGGGAAAGGAAGGGGTCGGCATTTCCTCTTATGGTGGTCATCACTCTTGCCCTTGTCATCATCATGTGCGGCATTTCGGAGTACATGCGGCTGATGATTATTGCTTCCGGTGTCCGGGATGCCGTCCAGTCCGCCGTGATTGCAGCCGCCAACGACAACTATGATGATGTATACAATGGAGTCCGGGAGGGATATTCAGGAGGCTATGCACTGTCTGGTTCTACATGGGAGGACAGCCTTGACTATGGCGACATTTATGACCGCCTGGACCGAACTCTTGGACTGCAAAAAAACGGCGGGGTTCATATTAAGTATGCGGGAGAAACGGTAGAGTTTAAGCTTTCCAACCTCTCAGTAAACATCATTAATGCACCCTTTGCCCCGATAAACCCCGATGGAGTGCAGAAATTCCTTGCAGATGCAGCTATTACCCTGGAGGTTCCGGTATTTTTTGGCGGCAAGTCATTGCCTCCTATGCGGATAAACCTCAAGGTGGAGGCCGGGTACACCCCTAAATTTTAAGTATTCACATCCTTTCACTGGACTTTGCTAAACTCTTCTGGTAGGGTGTGAATTAATAGAGCTAACCTGATTACAAGGAGGTTAAATACCTATGAAAAGTATGAACAGCAAAACCAAACGACTGCTTGTAACCGGATGCCTTGCCCTCGTTTGTGTAGTTCTTATAGCAGCAATATCTTCCAGATTTCAAATAGAGTCTGTCAAGGAGAATGTAATACCTTCATCTAATACGGTGTCAAACGAGATTACCCCGAACCCTGATTCAACCAAGCCCAATGAAACGGCTGGGAAAAAAGACGAGATCGTGGTAAACCCAACAGAGTCAGGCACACCGCAGGGTGGTATATCATCTCAGAATTCTAATGAAATCGTACAGTCCAATACGCCGGAGCCTGTAAAACCGGAACCACCCAAAAAACCAACACCGCAGGGGGTAGTCACCAATCCGGTAAAGCCTCCCGAATACAAGCCGGAGGATACCACCGTAAGCAAGCCATCAGAACCCAAGGTTGGTGAAAAGAAAGATGGTCAGATATATGTGCCGGGATTTGGTTGGCAGAAAGAAACGGGAGGTCAAGGTACAAAGGTAGGCTCAGATGGTGACATTAATAAACAGGTGGGGTCAATGGATTAGCCATCAAGCAATAAAATAAAACATCTCAAAGAGCACAGCAATGCTGTGCTTTTTGATTTTTAAGGAGGCATTATGAAACGGTTAATTGGCATTCTACTTGTGCTGGTTTTGATGTTGACCACTCACTTTTCAACAACTGCGTATGCCGATGGGGATGGTAACATTGATCATGGTGGCGGCGATATAGGAAACGGTACGGGTGAAAGTTTTTGGAATCCTGGCGATGAAGGCGTTCGCGTTACCGTCGTCAAAGTAAGTGATAAAACCTCTGTAACAGTTCCAATTGATTTTACAAATAAAGAACCAAACGACATACAAGCTCATTTTGGAAAGGTGTCAAAGGTGACATACAATAATGGCAGGTCATTAACACCAAGTCAACAGATATACGCATACAACAACCCAGACGTAGCAATTCCTAAAATAATAAGCTCTGCAAGTGGCAGCTCAAGCATTGAAGAAATTAAAAGATACTTTTGCTCCGAATACATGATCATGACCATTTCTGAAATTACTGGCTTTAACTATGATACCCTGATCAATGGGGATTACAAAATTCTCCTGGAACCCATTGCATACCTTACCTTCAATGGCGTAAAAATGGCAATGACCGCTACTGAAGCCGCTTTATACGATCAGCAGCTTAATGGCGGTCTTCAAAGCAAGATGGCATCGCTGACTCACAAGAACCTTCCTCTTGGGATGTTCCTCGAAACACCGGATCTTGGATATCTAGCATGGTCTGGTTCTACAACAGACCCCGTGTCCAATACGGACATCATATCCTCCCTCGGTCTTGGCATCGTGCGGTTCAGTGAAGCTGATCCGCCGCCGGAGATAAGTGCCTATGACTACGAATACAGAGTTAACACCGAGGTCATCACCGCAGTCACCGTCCGGGGAGGGCAGGCTGACCCCGATCATCCGGTATCGGTAACCTTCAACATTGGCGGCAGAAACTATAGGGTAAACAATGTCTACTATCCAAATGGCGATAGCCAGCTCGTGTGGGTGCGCTGGACAACACCATCCACCCCGCAGACCATGACCATCACTGTCAGTGTATCGGGAGGCGGTTCCCCAAGTAAAAGCACCATCACCGCCAAGATTGTCGACCTGTCCCAAAACGATCCTCCCAATCCCACTGCCAACGACCGGAACGACTCCTACACAACGCCGAGTATTCCAAACAACCCGCAGAAAACCTCGGCCTCATGGGGGGTATGGTCTGCGTGGTGGCAGGCGCATTGGGTCTGGGTATCGGATTGGAATTGGTATAGTGATGGAAATGGGGGAGGCATTTGGGTCGACAACGGCAGCTGGGAGGACCACGGCTGGTGGGAGTTCGACTGGAACCCATACTCTGCAAGCCTGACCACTTCTGTAAACATCAAGCCCGACGATAAGGTGCCCACCGCATCAAGCAATAATATGAAGTCCGGCTATGGCATCAACATCATTGTCACTGCCAATGTAAGCTCCAATCAATCCTCCGCTGTGACAGGCGCCCAGACATCGGTGACCTACTTTCCAGAGTTTCAATACAAGGACTATTGGCGGCTTTTAGATAGAACCAGCAGCGGATACAGTGCAAGATTTGAGTTTAAGCAAAACAAATACTCGACCTATGATCGGCGTGTTCACTTTACCCCTGTGTGGTTCCCGAACGGCAGCTATATACCTTATACGTATTTAATCGACTGTTGGACACCTGCCGGGATGCTTTCTATGAACCTTACCGACACAGTGACGATACTGGGAAGCTTATGGGATGACTGGCACATTTCGCCCCTCAAACCATAAAAATCAGAAATAAGAAGAAGATCGCCTTGATAAGTGTGTGTCGGCGGTCTTTTTAATTTTCTATAGGAAAGGTGGAATTTGCAGTGAAAAAAAATAAAAAAATCCTAGTGATCTTCTGCCTAGCCCTTGTACTTGTAACGGTGTTTTGCATGGCCGCATATGCTGCACCTACAGGGGATGTTGCTGGAGCAATCGAAAATACGTGGAATGACGCATCCTCGCAAATCAAAACCGTGGTTAACAAGGTCGTATTCCCCGCAATAGACCTCATTCTCGCCGTGTTTTTCTTCGCCAAATTGGGTACCGCTTATTTTGACTATAGGAAGCACGGGCAGTTTGAGTGGGCGGCTCCGGCCATCCTTTTCGCCTGCCTTGTGTTTACCTTGACGGCTCCGGTCTACATCTGGACAATTCTTGGCATGTAAAGCGTGGATGGGCGATGGATTGCTTATCGTTTGGCTTTTGGATATACTATAATTGGAAAATCTATTCTATGTTGATTGTAAAAGTGCCGGAAAAGGAGGGGGCTCTATGGATTTACAAATAAGACGCGAACTGGATATGATTTCTAAAACGATAGCAGACACGGTGTCGGTCAATACAATCTATCTGTTTGGTTCTTACGCATACGGCCAACCGCATCGGGATAGCGATTTTGACCTGTATGTAATCATCCCGGATGACTCTATGCGTCCGCTGGAGGCAATGCAAACCATTGGGCACGCCCTGTACCATGTAAAGAAACGGCCTGCGGATATCCTTGTGGGCACCCAAAGCAATTTTGAACAGCGCAAAACATTACCCACGATTGAGCGCACGATATTTAGAAACGGGGTGATTTTATATGGAGATCAGCAGCCTGTGCAGGCGATGGCTTGAATTTGCCGCCGATGATCTCACTGCGGCAAAGCATCTGTTATCCTTATATCCGTTTCGGTTGGAGATTATCTGTTATCATTGCGAGCAGTCTGCTGAAAAGATGTTGAAAGCATTTTTGCTGATGCACGATGAAGAAGCACCGCGCATTCATGATTTAGGCGAGCTATGCCGCCTATGTGCTTTAAAGGATAAGGGATTCGATGGAATTGCCGAGGATTGTAGCAGGCTGACTCCCTTCGGCGTTCGTGTGCGTTATCCTGAAGAAATCGAAGTAACAGAAGCGGATATGCATAAGGCAATAAAATCAGCGGAACACATCATGGATTTTATTACTCACGCTATGACTGAGGAGCAGCACGAAGCTCAGGAACAGGGGATGACAATGGAATAGCTACAATTCAAACTCAAACCTTTGCGTCAAATGAGAAGTCATTTGGCGCTTCTTTATTGAGGATGATATTTCAGAGACGATCCAGCAGTTTGAAGAGGATTATCCGGTATTTGAAGGGATTTCGTTAATAAAAATGCCACTGCTCTTTGTGTGTTGCAACGAAGAGAGCAAGAAAATCCAGGTATATCAAATAGAAGAACACGCTAATCTAAAGTAATTAAGCGTGGTTTTTTTTGAATAATAAAAGGAACTTCCGAAAAGCACATCGTTAAACGATGCGGCGTTTATTTTTAATGAAAGGAGGCGCTCAATGTTTATATGGGATTTTGCTGCAAATCTTGTCCTTGGACAGATTATGGACTGGATATATCAGCAACTGATCGGCTTCCTCGGTGATTTCTTTTCCATGATGGGCAATATGGGAGCCGATCTGTTCGGCATGACTTGGGTGCAGGCCATCGTAACATTATTTAGTTATCTGGCCTGGGCTTTGTATGGAACCGGACTGGTGGTAGCACTGTTTGAATGTGCCATCGAAGCACAGTCGGGTCGGGCAAGCATAAAAGATACTGCCTTGAACGCCATCAAGGGTTTTATGGCTGTGAACCTGTTCACCATTGTGCCGGTGGAGCTATACAAGTTATCTGTTACGCTGCAGGGCAGCTTTACTTCGGGAATCTCAAACCTGATGGGAGCCAGCGGAGGCATCAGCACCATGGCTATTGGTGCCCTTACCAACTTAGGGGGGCTTGGACTGAATCCAATCCTCGGTATTTTTTGCGTTATCCTCATGGGCTACGCTGTGATTAAAGTGTTTTTTGCCAACCTGAAGCGTGGCGGCATCCTGCTAATCCAAATCGCAGTAGGGAGCCTATATATGTTCTCGGTACCCCGTGGATACATCGACGGCTTTGTATCCTGGAGCAAACAGGTGCTAGGCTTGTGCCTCACCGCATTTTTGCAGGCAACCATCCTAATCGCCGGACTTCTGGTGTGGAATCAGAATATGCTCCTCGGTCTCGGACTGATGCTGGCAGCATCTGAGATACCAAGGATCGCCGGACAGTTTGGTTTGGATACTTCCACCAAGGCCAACCTCATGAGCACCATCTATGCTGCCCAGTCTGCCGTGAACATTACCAGAACGGTAGTACAGGCGGTGGCGAAATGATGAAACTCGTATATATTGCCTCGCCCTACGCTGGGAATATCGAGCACAACAACAGGATGGCGATAGAGTACTGCCGCTATGCTGCAAGTGGCGGTGTGGCTCCAATTGCTCCCCACCTCTTATTTCCTTTATTTTTGCAAGACAGTAATACGGAAGAAAGAAAAAAAGGAATTGATATGGGCTTGCGCCTCCTTGCCTCCTGCGATGAGCTGTGGGTCTTCGGTGCCCGGATATCTGAGGGAATGGGACGAGAGATTGCGGAGGCCCAAAGGCTCAGCATCAAAATAAGGTACATCAAATTTATTGAAAACCAAGGGGTGATGAATATGAAGCAATGGGGTATTTGGGCAAAACGCAACGCTGCTTCCATCTGTGGAGCTGCGGAGGCTTGGCTGAAATCAGACGGGAAACCCATGACCTTTGACACTTGGGAGGAAGCTGCTGAGAAAGCAAACGTGCTGATGAATAACATTAGAACGGTAAATGTCTCCTACTTCCCCAAGGAAATGGAGCTGGAGCTAGAGCTGGATGAAGAGCCATCTTCCGGCATGGGCATGAAGCTGTAAGGAGGGCTGAGCCATGTATATCTACCCTGATAATTTAAAATCCAAAGCGGTGCTGTGGCTGTGGCAGCTTCGGGATATCGGCATAATCGGTATCGGGTGTCTTATCTCTGTTTTTGCGCTTGCACAGCTCGGCCTTCTGTTGCCGATAGTCGCGACGGCTCTTTACGGTTTCCTGACTATCCGGTTTGAGGACACCTCTATCCTCGATTTTATCAAGAATGCCTGCGGTTTTTTTATCACTAAGCAGCAAATGTATGAATGGAGGTACACGGAAAAATGAGCAGAAAAGAAAAGAAGACAGCTAAGCAAAAGCTTTCTACACGGCAGCTCATCGGCACAAAAGACATTACCGATTACAGTCTGCAGACCTATGGGCACGGAGAACTTGTGTATTTTATTATCAAGCCGAGCAATATCTCGGTGCTGTCGGAAGCCAGCATCTCCGCAAGAATCTATGCCCTCATGACCGTGCTGAAAGGCATGGCGGAGATCGAAATATGCTGCCTGAATTCCCGTGAAAATTTCGAGGACAACAAGCGGTTCCTCCGGGAACGCATCGAACAGGAGGGCAGCCCCACCGTCCGAAAGCTGCTGGAGGCTGACCTGGGCTTCCTCGATAGAATACAGGTGCAGATGGCAACCGCCCGTGAGTTTCTTATTATCATACGGCTTAAGGATGAAAAGCAAAAAGAAATATTCCCGTACTTAAACCGCATCGAAAAAACCTTGCGGGAGCAGGGCTTCTCTGTGAAGCGATCCGGAAGTGAGGATATCAAACGAATCCTGGCGGTGTACTTCGAGCAGAACGTGACCACCGAAAGGTTCGAGGACTTTGACGGACAAAGGTGGGTGATTTTAGGTGACTAAACCGTCCGGTACGCGATGGTTTTCGATAGAATCAGCCAAAAGAAGGGATCTGAAGCAGATTGAACTATGCCAGGTTATTGACATGAACAAAGCCGCAAATTGATGAGCGGCATCCCCACGATGGCGATATGCTGTTGCAAATCAGGGACTACTACAGGATAGAATTCACCTGCTCATCCAATGCCCATGAAGGAAATGCTTTACCAAAAGCGAAATAAAGATAGTGTTGAAGATGAAATAAGCATTGGTGGAAAACTTCTGAATTCTTAAAAAAGCCCACAGCGACGGCAAACCCTTTAAGCAGTTTATTGCAGAGCGGGTACAGGAATCACAAAATGAAATCATGCCGCTTTTGCGCATGCAAATTCCAAAACCGGACAGCGGCATGGGCATGCAACTGCAGCACAATAAACTATAGGACCCGATGAAAAAACAAGTGACTGAGAAAGGATGATGTCATGTGGAGAGAATCAACAGAGTCAAAGGATGGCTTGATTTTGCAGACAAAGATATCAGTTGCGCAAAACATCTCTTGGGTATGCGTCCGGTTCCTTTGGAAATTGTCTGTTATCACAGCGAACAGGCCGCCGAAGAAGCGTTAAAGGGATATCTCCTATATCAAAATATAGAACCGTCTCAGACTCAAGACTTAGGAAGGTTATGCAGCATGTGCCTGAAATTCGACAAGGCTTTTGAGGGGTTGATGGGGCCTTGGGAGAGACTTACGCGATATGGCGAGCCGATATATCCTTTCGAGATGCAAATTTCAAACAACGATATGAAAACAGCCATTGCTGATGCCGACCGTGTAATGGCATTCGTACTTCAAAGGCTTCAGCTTACCGAGGAAATTGCCCAGAAGGACGATGAACAAAAAGACCAGCAGGAAAATGCAGTCAGCGTAATCCTGTAGATCCGCTCATTTCTGCCTGCGGAGACTGCTCCATCCGATTTCTTTTCGCCGCAGGCGATCTCAACGCCGGGATCAATGTGTTTCGTTATTTCGTGAACCTGCCTGATAATACCCGGCATCGCACGCTGATCGGTTGCCTCAAAATATAGTATAATATATAGGTAGGTGGTGTTCATATGAGAGATTTGGAAAAGCTCATTGATGAGATTAACGGCTCAATGTCAATGGAAGGCATGTCGCTTACGCAGACTGATAAAGATAGAATCAGACATTGCCTAGGTAATGATAAACTGGTTGAAGAAACGATAGCTGAACTCATAAAAAAGCACACGGCTGTCAGGGGCTATAGCTATGAACAACCGTTATGATTACAGCTATGGGTGGGATCACAGATATTGTTGCCTCTAGTCAAATGTGCTTATAAACAACTTTCATGGAATAAATTCAAATCATCATCAATACTTAGAATAAGGATGACTGCCATAAAGAGGCAAGGGGGTATTAGTTTAGGCTATTGCTCCATTTTCATATATCATCCGATCAAAGAAGCGGCTTGCTTTATTGTATCAATAGAGCGAGTGGCTTTTTTATATTCAAATTCAAGCAGAAAGAAGTGAAAGTCTATGGTGAAAAGAAAACTTGGCACGCCAACGCCTGTGCAGGATGATGTCCGCATCCAGGAATTCATTGATATGATCGCACCATCAGTGATCAAGTTTAACACCGACCACTTCATTTGTGGCAACACCTATAGATGCGTCTGGGCGTTACGAGAATATCCGACCTGTTAGTTATAGACGACGAAAATAGCAAGTAGATGGATTGTATGCATAATGGGAAGCAGTGAGTTGAACTCTCTGTTTCCCATTATGCTCGTTTTTTACGCTAAGCACGACCTCACATAATCAACTGGTACTTCCATACGAGTGGCCGTTTCTTCAATCGAGAGTCCGGTGTCTATAAATCTCTTAACAACCATAATCATGTTTTCGCCGACTTCAATAATGTGCTTATCTAAATCATAGAAACGAACTACTCGCTGGCCCCACGAATGTTCAAAGAGCGGATGAACATATTCGATACTTTTTATACTGTTTAATTTTGTAGCAAAGCTGTCCATGTCATCTTCTTCAAAATACAACTCACATGCATTGTTCCCGAAAACGATTTCTTCAGCTTGCTTATGAATAAAGCCTTTCCAAGTATCAGCAGTCTGCAATGCAATACCGCCTGTCAAAGTAACATTTTCCCCAAAGTCAGCAACAACCTCTAACCCTAAAACGTCGTGATAAAACTGTTTTGCTTTTTCCATATTTTTTACTGCAATTAACGTGCAAGTATATTTCATTCTCACTATCCTCCAATGCAGATTATATAAATAATCGGAATGTGGCTGTCAAATGATAACCACAGTAGTGATAAATCTTTAATAAAATATTTATCATGAAACGCTGTAAAAGTAAATTATTTTCCTCCAAGCCGTCACACATCGTGGCGGCTTTTTAATATCCAAATTCAAAACAGAAAGGAAAGAATTATGCCAAGAAAAATCAAAACTCAATCCCCCCCGCAAGACGATGTTCGTATCCAAGAGTTTTTGGATATGATCGCACCATCAGTGATCAAGTTTAACACCGACCACTTCATCTGCGGCAACACCTACCGCTGCGTCTGGGCGTTACGAGAATATCCCACCGCCACCGATGAGCAGGCCATCCTGCGCCACCTTGGAGAAAAGGATGGCATCACCTTAAAGATTTATACCCGCCACGTGACCCCGATTGAGGAAAAGAAAATCATCAGTAATGCGGCCAACAAGAACAGGCTGAAGCAGAGCAACACCAATGATCTGCAGCAGACCGTCACTGCCGAAAGCAACCTGCAGGACGTTGCAAATATCGTTGCCGCCATGCATCGGAACCGGGAGCCGCTCCTACACTCGGCGGTATATATTGAGTTGTCAGCCACCGATCTTGACCACTTAAAGGAGCTTCAAACCGAAGTATTGACCGAGTTGATCCGTTCCAAGCTCAATGTGGATCGGCTCATGCTCCGTCAGCAGCAAGGGTTTATTGCGGTGATGCCATCGGGCTACAATATATTCGGTGACCAGTTCGAAAGGGTACTCCCCGCTTCCAGCGTGGCCAACCTGTATCCTTTCAATTACTCAGGAAAAACCGATGCCAATGGTTTCTACCTTGGACGAGATAAATTTGGAAGCAATATCATTGTCGATTTTAACAAGAGGACCGACGACAAAACCAATGCCAACATTCTGATCCTGGGAAACTCCGGTCAGGGTAAAAGCTACCTTATGAAGCTCGTCCTTTGCAATATGAGGCAAAGCGGTATGAAGGTCATTGTCCTGGACCCTGAACATGAGTATGAGGATTTAACCCTCAACCTGGGTGGCTGCTTTATCGACTTGATGTCCGGCGAGTACATCATTAATGTACTGGAGCCTAAGACATGGGATGAAAACGGATCGCCGGAAGACAGGGAAGCACCCCAAGCCTTCCGCTGTGCCTCCAAGCTGTCGCAGCACATCTCTTTCCTGAAGGATTTCTTCAGGAGCTACAAGGACTTTAATGACAGGCAGATTGACACCATTGAAATCATGCTGACTAAGCTCTATGACAAGTGGAAGATCACCGACCATACCAACTTTGACCGGCTGACACCCAAGGATTATCCCATCCTGTCCGACCTGTATAAGTTGGTAGAAGCAGAGTATCAAAGCTATGACAGCAGCCACAGGCAGCTCTATACCGCAGAAACCCTGCAGGAAATCTGCCTTGGTCTTCACTCGCTTTGCGTGGGTGCGGAGAGCAAATTCTTCGATGGACACACGAATATCACCGACAGCCAATTTATCACCTTTGGTGTAAAAGGATTGCTGCAGGCCAGCAAGAACATCAAGAACGCTCTGCTTTTCAACGTACTCTCCTTCATGTCCAACCAGCTGCTGACGGCAGGCAGCACGGTAGCCAGCATTGACGAGCTGTACCTCTTCCTCTCCAACCTTACAGCCATTGAGTACATCCGCAATTTTATGAAGCGAGTGAGGAAAAAAGACAGCGCCGTCATCCTTGCCTCGCAGAACCTGGAAGACTTCAACCTGGACGGAATCAGAGAATACACGAAGCCCCTGTTCAGCATCCCGACTCACGCCTTCCTGTTCAACGCCGGAAACATTGATGCCAAGTTTTACATGGATACCCTGCAGCTTGAACAGAGTGAATACAACCTCATCCGTTATCCGCAGCGGGGTGTCTGCCTCTATAAATGCGGCAACGAGAGGTACAACCTCATGGTTTCCGCACCGGAATATAAGGAAAAATTGTTCGGCACGGCGGGAGGACGGTAACCGCCGCAGCTAAAAATTAACGGAAAGGAGGCAATAACCATGTTTGCCAATATCCCTGTGTACTACCCCTCCATCGAGTATGCAAAGGAAAACAACGAGCTGGAACTGTGGCGTGAGTCCCACAATCTAAAGCAAAGCCATGTACAGGCAGAAGCCCCGGAACAATTGGGAGGGATGAACCTTGGCTGATCCCGCAACCCTTGCCCTGATTGCCAGGGCTGTCATCCCAGCCGCGACCGACAAACGGACGTGGAAGGTGATCGGTGCCATCATCGCCGCTCTGCTGACTCCCGTTATTCTAATGGTGGTTGTGATTTTGAGCCTGCTCTCTGCCACAGCAAGTCATAACAATGCTGCCATTGATCTGACCTTTCACGGAGGTGCTATCTCCTCGCAGATGCCTGCTGACTACGCCGACTACATCCGAAATATGCGGGACAGCTTCTCGGAGCTTGACACTGCCATAGGAAATATAAGTACGGAGCTTGAAAGCGGAAGTCTTGACAGCACAAGAGTCAAGGCGATTTTTTATGCTCTGTTTTTCGGCGCGGACAGCCCCTCTAGGGACAGCGATGACTACCGTGCGTTTGCAGATTGTTTCGTGCGGTACGAAATCCGGTCCAATGAAGCAACGGGTACCAGCTCTAAGGTGGCCATCCCGCTAACCTCCTTGCCGGAGATTTACTCAAACCTGGAAAGCACACTCGGCAGGACAATCACCAGCGAGGACAAGGCAAATGCCTCAGAGATTTACAACCGCATCCTCTATGGCGACATTCCCACAGAAGGGGATGGACTCCAGAATTGGATCAACACCATCACTGCAAACCCTGCTGAGGTTCCCTTTATTGGCGGCAACTTTATCAGTCCCCTCGGCAGCAGCTGGCGCAGCATAGTGACCTCCGAATTCGGATATCGGCGTGATCCTATTCATCCCACGGCTGAAAATTTTCACTCAGGAGTTGACCTGGGCGCGCCGAAAGGCACCGATATCCAGGCTGCCAATGGAGGCACTGTCCTGTTTGTCCGCTATAAAACCACAGGCTATGGATACCATCTGGCAATCGATCACGGTGGGGGCATCGTTACTTTATATGGTCACTGCTCTAAAATCCTTGTGACCGAGGGGCAGGCGGTAAGGCAGGGTGAGGTTATTGCACAAGTGGGTTCCACAGGCAAATCGACCGGAAATCACTTGCATTTTGAAGTTATTGTTGACGGCACACCACAGAATCCAAGAAGCTATCTACCATAAAAGAAAGGGTGAAACTATGTTAACAACCAAAGCGGTCTTTAATAGAAAGTTGGATGACTTTGAGCCTAAGAACTGCGTTATTGAAAAAGTTGTTGTACTTACGTCCCACGAATACGATGAATTTTCCAGAAATATGCTGGCTGACTATGACTTTATAAGGGATAACAAAGACCTGCAATATTTTGGTGAGAGTGGCACATGCCACTGCATTTTAGTGGTGGGAGAAGAAAGAGATGACGGTATCCTTGTTCGGGGAGAGGGCTATGAGTATGCCCGTTATGCTGCATTCCTACCGAATGCCTCTTTGTTTTTAGCGGCAGTTATGGAGCAGGAACAATCAGCAGAGAAAAAAACAGTAGTTCGCGGCCTTAAGCTGAAAGATTTAATGTCGGTGCCTTTGGAGGACATCCATCTCATTCACAGCGATGAGGATATAGATCTGGCTACCCTATGCGAGTTGGAAAATGATACCCTGACCGATGCCGGTAAGAAGGAATGGGCTGACATTCTGGAGGCTGATGTGCACCGGATATTTACTGGTGAATATGGCCTGCAAATTGAGGTCAGCGGTGTAAAACCTCAAAGGCTATCGGATTTTTCATACATGCTTGCCGGATATTGCTCCGTGCAGGACTATGAAAAATGGGTAACTCAGAAGCCGGAAGTAACATTAGATGAAACTAATAGTGAACCACAACCGGAACATCAAAAAATGAAAGTGGTAATGGTTGAACCGCATGAGACTCCTTATGTTGCGGAGATCGGCAATGATCTTGCCTCCATGCAGAAAGCGGTTGGCGGGAACATTCAGGCTGTAGATTTAGCGTCCTATGTTTCCCTTGTCTGCAATGAGGAAGGCAAGCTGTTGGAAATGGAGGGCAACCGCTCCCTGGGCAATGACATCCTCGTCGGCAACTTTTTTATTGCGGGTTATAACGATGAAGGTGAGTTTATCTCATTAACTGAGGAACAAATTGAAGAATATACGCAAGAATATCTTACTCCAGAGAGCTTCACCAAAGAGCAAATCGAGGAAGCTACTGGATTTATCTCTATATCATTTTAAGGAGGAATGAACCCATGGAAAAAACAAATTTACAGGTATCCTTTGATACCGACAAGCTCAATGCACTGCGGTTTTATATGGCAAAGAAAGAATTGAACGTAGAAGATGAACTGCTGGCCCACCTCGACAAGCTCTATGAAAAAATGGTTCCCGTGCAAGTAAGAGAGTATGTGGAAAGCCAGTCCGGGAGCGAGGCTCCCAAACAGGAGGTCGAAGTAGAAGCGGATGCTGTCAAGCAGGAGATCAAAGCAGAGGGGAATGCTCCCGAGCAGGAAGTCAAAGCTGACGAGGAAAAATCCTCGGAAAAGCAGCCAAGACAAAGCAAGCGCCAGCGTGAAAAGGAGCTGGCTGCTGCCCCACAGCTCGAACCGCAACAGGAACAGACTGCCGGGCCGGAAGAAGCCGAGGAAGAAAACCAGGGCATGAGTATGAGCATGTAGGCAGTCCAATGAAGAAGGAAAAGCATCCGCAGAATCTTGAAGCAGAACTACAGCAGGCGTTCGACCGATGGGATGCGCTCTATAAATTTGGAGGGTATGATCCCTTCTGGTCGGACGGCTGCAATTTAAACCTTGTGCGCAATCACATCAGCCACTACAAACAAAAGATTGAGGAAACCTATGAGCCGCAAAATTATCCGGCGATCTACTATCGAGAGGCACCGCCTGAAGTCCCCCAGGATTACATGGCAAGGAGCGAGGAAATCCGGTCGAATGCAAAAAAGGCGGTACAGCTCTATAAAAAAGATGAGAACTATCAATTCTTATTATCCCGTGTAGAACGGCTTGATCCAAAGGATATCAAAACGACTAGCATTCGAAATGTGATCAATTATGAGAAAGGGCTGGAGCAAGCAATCGCTTCGGATGATTTAATAGCCATGCGGCGACATGAAAATCCGAAGGGCTATATTGAATCCTTCCTCGAATGTGCAGAGCGTGTCAAATCCTTAAAACCGAGGGAAAATGAACAACTATCACTTTTTGATGTATGGCCGGAGGGATTTTCCGAGGAAGCTGATGAAGGCGAGGAAGAAGATCAAGGCATGAATATACGTTTATAGGGGGTGGCGACATGTTGCAGCATGGAATCTATACCATTACGGAGAATGGGCAAAACCGCAATTACATTGCCCAAAATACCAATAGCCTGCTCTCGGCAGCAAAACTTCTCCATACCTTGGAGAAGGTAAAGAGAAACCTTCCGAAAGGAAGCAGGACATCTGTGCTTGAAGCATTGGATAAAGACTATAACTTTGTAGCACTCAAAGGCAAAAGCTATAATCTGTTTCATGCTCTGGATGACGGAGAATTTGCAGAAGCCGCTAAAAAAATTGAGGACGGAGAAAGCCAAGATGCCCATATCGAAGTAGACTTCGACACAAGCAGTCTTGGTTTTCTCTCTGACAATCATGGAGAAACTGCTCGACTCACATTGCCGATCACGGCTATTGTTGATGCCTACTCCGGATCGCTCCGCAAAAAAAACAGCAACCAGAGCTATGTGAATACAAACGATTTTGCAAAGCAAATTGAAAAAACGTGTGATGCGCAGCTAGAGCTTTCTCCCCAGGAGGAAGCAAATGGCGAAGCACCACAGGTGCAAAAAATAAGTTTATAGGAGGAAAGTACAATGAAGAAAGCAACCCTACAAATCAGCTTCGATAGCGAAAAGCTCGGAGCTTTAAAGCAATACATGGCAAAAAAGGAAGCGTCCATCGAAACGGAACTGGACGAAGTGATGCAGAAGTTCTATGAAAAATATGTTCCGGCTCCCGTCCGTGAGTACATCGAAAGCCGCGAGGCAGACGATCAACCGAAGCCAGCAAGACCATCCAGCTTGGCTGCAGCACAAAAAAATGCTGCAGAGGACGAGCAATAAGCGCAGAAAAAAGTGACTGTCCTATCCTTTTAGGGCAGTCACATAATATGCATTATAGTTTTTTTCAAAGTCCTGTGATTCCGGATGAACCTCTGTTGTCTCCTTCGGATGGCTGACGGTTACTTGATGTTTCTGCTCCAAAGCAAGTTGTTCGAGTTGCCGCACACGCCCTTTCAAACCATTGCACAACTTATCTGTACGCGGCTCATCAATATACGGCGAAGCGGAAAGAAGGATTCGAAACTCCTCGTCGATATCCCGGAGCGCGGAAAAATCAATCCAGTCAAGGCTGCCGGCCAAAACGATCTGCTCGGCATGCATCGGTTTAAACGGATGGCTTGGCACATCACCATTCGGATGAATTACCCTTGAGACCTGATCATGCCAGAGGCTTGTGCCGCTGTCAAAGACAGGCGCTGCTCCCAGCCATGTAAGGGTATCCACATTCCGGACAGCACCAAAGTTTCCAAAATGGCGGTCTGTGTTGGCCATGAGAAAGTCAAAAGCCAGCAGATAATTCAGAAATTCCTTCATGCCGGGGATGCCAAGGTGTTCACAGCAAAGCAGAAAATGCTCGTACAAGGAGTGATGATTGTGCTTCTTTTCACTCTTAAAAATGCTGTAAGCACTGACCAGTTCTGTCTCAGGCGTAATGAAATTTTCACATACGCTGTAGGGGATTTCATTTTCCCAAATGAGGCTGTATGGTACATAAGCGGCATGGCTTAAGCGCTGATGCAAAGAAGTTGCCAGCAACTCATTGAGCGGTTCCTGTTGGAATGGATTGCTTCCGGACTTGATCAGGCAACGTTTTCCGTCAATGATTTTCCACTTTTTTCGGAGCCACCCATCGCAAGTATTGCAGGGAGACATCAAGTCAAGCTCCTCATGAGGGGAAGCCTTTCCAAAGAGTGCATTGCCCACATCATCTGAAAATTGGTTCTGAAAAAAGTTAAGGCGATCCCAATCAAGGGGATGAGCTTTTGAACTGATCCAATACTGATCGGTAAGACTCAGGCCATAACATTTTGTAAGTAGCTGCTCCGTGTAAGATATATTCATGATGTCAAGAGCCTCACGGATACCGGAACGGTTGGAAGGAATGGAACGTCCCAGCCACCAATCGTTCAGACTTATTCTATCCGGAAGCCCCTTGGTAATGGTGATGCCAACCGGAAGGTGCTCCGGATGAATTACCTCAAAGACCTTCAGGATAGAGGCAGTATCATCGTCTATATCCAGTTCCACCAAAGGAGTGCGTTTGTTCATTAAGGTGCATATCATCGTTCACCCCACCTTTAAAACAACTTTGTTAATACGTTAATTTACCATTTATTGCGTTATGTTACAAGAGATGCCCTGAAAATTTGAACCTAAAGCATCACAGAGAAAGGGACTATGCAAAAGAAATATTGACCTTTCCATATCGGCTTGACGTATACTTATGGACGAGGAAGGACGGCCCTTTGTCGGAGGGTATGTCGCCCTGTGTGCGATTTTCCGGGCAAGGGTGGCACCCCAATACCAATGGGCAGTTTCAAGCCGCGTTTTGGGGCTTTGTGAGGGGGAGAGCAAAAAGACAGGCTTGAGCATGGAAATCACCTTCCATTTGCAGAGGGGAACCATGGGGTCGAAAACGGTGCGGGTTAAAGGAGCGGGGTCGCAGAGCTTCCCCGCTCCGGCTCACATCGCCCCGCAACGCGGGTCGAAGGACGTTTTTCTCCGGGGTCAGATTTTACCCCTTGGAGTCGCTTGCGGGGTTGTAAAACGAAGGTGAGTTCGAAAAACGCCGTAAATAAAGGATTTACATAGGGGCTGCGACAGGGGTTGCGGCTCCTTTTATTACGATTGGAGGCAGCAGCATGACAGAAGAAAACAAGCTAAAGAATAAATTTGCCCTGTGGATCTATCCGGAAACCCGAAAGCTGGTGAAGGACTGGTACAAAAAAGACAACTGCCAGAGCCAGAGCGAATTCATTGAAAAGGCCATCAAGTTTTACACCGGATATATCTCGGCGGAGGAGGGCATGCGCTTCCTGCCGGCGGCTATCACCTCGGCCATGACTGGCATGATGGACAGCCTCGAAAACCGTATGGCGCGCCTCATCTTCAAGCTGGCGGTGGAGATGTCCATGATAATGAATGTCATAGCGTTCAACGCGGACTACAACCCCGCCTCCCTTCACACGCTGCGCGGCAAATGCGTCGAGGACGTGAAGAAGTCCATTGGCGCGGTGACCTTTGAAGATGTCGCAAAATCTATAGACAGGAAATAGCCATGCCGAGAATTGTCTTTAAATGCAGATACATTAAAAACGCCGCGGTACATCTTGAAAACCTTGTGGAATACGTCGCGACGCGGGATGGCGCGGAGATAATCTCTCCCGCCCTCCGCGAACGCCCTGCCACAGAAAAACAGGAGCAGCTCATCGCAGACATCCTCTCACAGTTTCCGGATACAGCAGATTTGTTTGAATATGAGGACTATATCAAGCAGCCAACCGTAGAAAACGCCTCGGAGTTTATCACCGCGGCGTTGGATCAGAATATGGATCAGTTGTCACATCAGGAAACCTATGTCAGCTACATCGCTACCCGTCCCCGTGCTGAAAAGCTGGGAACACATGGGCTGTTCTCCGATACGGATGATCTGCTGGTGCTGTCAAGGGTGATGAGGGAGGTCGGTGAACACACTGGCAATGTATGGACGCCCATCATATCTCTGCGGCGGGAGGACGCTGCACGGCTGGGGTATGACGATGCCGCCGCGTGGATGGCGCTCATCCGCAAGCAGCGGAATATCTTCGCCGAGCAGATGAAGATCGCTCCGGAAAACCTGCGCTGGTACGCCGCCTTTCACAACGAAGGGCATCATCCCCACTGTCACATGCTGGTTTATTCGGTGAATCCCCGCGAGGGGTATGTCACCAAACCAGCCATCGAAAAGATGCGGAGTAGCCTGGCAAGGGAAATCCTTCAGCAGGATCTCATTCAAATATATTCAGGACAGACCGAACAGAGAAATACGCTTGCCGAGCACAGCCGCGAAGTCCTAAGAGAAATCATCAGCAGAATGAGCGGTAGTGTTTATGATAACGAAACTATTGAGTCCCTGCTCTTTCATCTGGCGGAGCGTCTGAAGCATACCTCCGGCAAAAAGCAGTGCGGCTATCTCAAGGCGCCTCTAAAAGCCGTCGTGGATCAGATTGTGGATGAACTGGCGAAGGACACTCGGGTGGCGGAAGCCTACGCGAAATGGCAAGAGCTTCGCAATGAAGTTTTGCGGACATATATGAATAAGCTCCCCGATCCCGTTCCGCTCTCACGGCAAAAGGAATTCAAACACATAAAAAATATGGTGATTGCGGAAGCCGTGAATATCGGCGGTCAGCATTTCACCTTGGAGGGCGATGAGTCGGCGGAGGATATACATGAAGCGGCGGTAGAATCCGAAGCCCTGTCGCCGGAGGATGAATACCAAACGGGCATAGATGAAGCGCCAGAGGACAATGGAAATATACCGTGCTCTGCTCCCGAGGGTTCCTCCCGTCCGGATTCCAATGAAGGTGAATTCGGCAGACCGCATATCAAATGGAGTGCCCGCTACAAGGAAGCCCGTGTTTTTCTCTATGGCAGCGATGAACTGGAGCCTGACTTTGAGAAGGCTCTCTGTTTGTTTCTGGAGGAAGCTGAAGCCGGGAACGCTCTCGCCATGCACGACCTCGGCAGGATGTACGCCGACGGGCTTGGCGTCGATATGGACGTCGATATCGCATTTGGCTGGTACGAAAAAGCGCTCTCCGCGTTCATGGACATCGAAGCGAACAGGAATAGCCGCTATGTGGAATACCGCATCGGCAAAATGCACGCGGCGGGACTTGGCACGGAGCGGGACTATGAGGAAGTGGCCGGATGGTTTGAAATGGCGGCTTCCCGCAATCACAAGTATGCCCAATATTCTCTCGCCGGTCTGTACTACCGGGGGCAAGGCGTGGAACAGGACTACGAAAAAGCGTTCCGGCTCTACGGTAAATCCGCCGCCCAGCATGTTCCCTACGCCAATTACGAGCTGGCGAAAATGTACCGGGACGGTATCGGCACAGAGAAGGACGCCAAGGAAGCGGAGCTGAATTTTGAGGAAGCCTTTTACGGCTTTAAGCGTTTGGAGGAACAAAGCCATGACGATAAGCTCCAATACCGCCTTGGGCAGATGCTCTTTACCGGAACCGGAACGGATAAGGATGTGGAAGCGGCAATCGCGTACTTTGAAAAGGCTGCCCGCCTCGGCAACGTCCATGCGCAGTATATGCTGGGCAAGGTTTATCTCGACGAGGACGGCGGACACAGAAATCCGGAAAAGGCTGTCCTGTGGTTAACCAAGGCTGCGGATAACGGCAACGGCCTGGCTCAGTTTGCCCTGGGCAAGCTCTACAGTGACGGTCTCTATGTGGAGAAAGACATCGCTAAAGCGGTGGAGCTGTTCACGAAAGCAGCGGAACAGAACAATTCATTCGCTCAGTATCAGCTCGGCAAGCTCTATCTGCTGGGAGAGGATATGCCCAAGGATGTGGAAGCCGCCGTCAGATGGCTGACCATGTCTGCAGAGCTGGGCAATCAGTATAGCCAGTACGCGCTCGGCAAGCTGTATCTCATGGGCAGGGATGTTCCCCGCGACCATGAAGCCGCCATGCGCTGGCTCACGCTGTCTGCAGCACAGGGCAACATTTATGCGCAGTTTTTCCTCGACCGTCCGGACGTCTTCCGTGATCCTCCTCTCTTCCTGGCGGCGACAAGGCTCCTGCATCACTTAAGCAGGATATTCCGCGATGAGCAGAAAAGGTTCTCCGGCGGTCCCGGCATGCAGACCGACAGCAAGCTCCGGCGCAGGATACGCGAGAAGAAGATTGCCCAGGGTCACGCTCCGGACGATCATGAGCTAAGGCATACAACCTATTAACAAGGGAGGGTTTTCATGCAAAAGCCTCAATCAAGATATTCAGAAAAAAGAACCGTTTCCCGAAAAAATCAGCCTGGCGTCACGCAGGCCATCCGCTTATCGGCGGGTGGCTTTTTTTCGCCGATGCGGTAAGCGCAAGCGCTGACAAAGGAGGAATGCACTTTGGCATACATTCATTTTACAGACGAACAGAAGCAGCAGGCCAACTCAGTCGACCTGGTAGATTTCCTTCAGCGTCAGGGAGAGCAGCTTGTGCGTTCCGGCCGGGAGTGGCGCTGGAAGCGTCATGACAGCGTGACCGTGCGCGGTAATCAATGGTTCCGTCACTCCCGCAAAGAAGGCGGTCACGCCATTGACTTCGTCCAGCAGTTCTATGATATGAGCTTTCCCGAAGCGGTAAATTATCTGCTTGGAGAGGACTGCGGCGTGGAGTGGAACCAGACGGTCAAGAGCGCGCCTGCTCCCCGTAAGAAATTCACTCTTCCGGAAGCCAATCACGATATGCGCCGGGTATTTGCCTATCTGATAAAGCGGCGGTTCATTGACCGTGAGGTGCTGTCCCGCTTCGCCCATGAAAAGCTGATCTATGAGGACAAGGAATATCACAACGCGGTGTTTATCGGGCTGGGTGAAAACAGCGTCCCCCGCCACGCTCACAAGCGCGGCACTTACACCCAGGGCGAACCTTATAAAGGAAACGTGGAGGGCAGCGATCCGAAATACAGCTTCCACTGGATCGGAGAGAGCGGTGTCCTCCATGTGTTCGAGGCGCCGGTGGATATGCTGTCCTTCATCACACTGAACCGGAAGGACTGGCGGCGGCACAGCTATGTCACGCTGGACGGCGTGTCGGAACACGCCATGCTCCGTCAGCTGGAGCTGAATCCTCATCTGAAAAGCGTCGTGCTGTGCCTGGACCATGACGAAGCAGGCATCGAAGCCAGCGGACGCCTGAAGGATATCCTGTTGGAGAAGGGATATACGGATGTTTTCGTAATGCAATCGCAGCACAAGGACTGGAATGAGGATCTGAAAGCCAATAACGGTGTCAGTCCCATCCCGGCACAGGTGCATCCGAAGCTGGAGCTTCTGCCGAAGGTTGTCGGTGAACTGCATGATTTGTGCAAAGCCCTCTCAACGCATAAGGACATTGACTCCTTCCTCGCAGAGTGCGCCGAGGCGGTGGAGCCGTTTCTTGCTTCCGGCAAAACAGTAGATCTAAACACGGACGCTGTTCGGGAATGCCTGCAGTGTATGGCTGCCGGCTCGCTGGCTGCCATGCAAAGGCAGCTTAACCAGATGGAACAGCCTGCGACAATGGAGCAGCTCATCCAAAAGCTGCAGGAAAGCTACCGTCCCCATGAGGATAGAGGCTGGCTTCGCGCTAAGGCGGAACAGCTGCGCCAGGATGTAACGGAAATATGCCGCCAGCTTCAGGCCCCGGGCATCCGGACACTGGCGGATAAGGAAAAGCTCCTGTCCTCCTATCAGCGCCTTGCGCTGGACAGCGTCAAAACTATTATGTTTGCTGAGCAAGAGCTTCCGTCGATGCTCCCGTCGCAGGAGCAGGCAGTAAATTTTTCTATGACCATGTAAAGGAGGGGTCGCATTGCAGACATCCCAAATCGTAATCCTGACCGCAGCCGGACTGACCATGTTCGGCGTGATCGGGCTGTTATCGCTCATAGCGCATTACTATACCCTGAACGGCATCAAGTCCAAAACGGTCGGCGACGGTCAGCACGGCACAGCGCGCTGGGCAACCAAGCGGGAGATCAAAAAGACATATACCGAGGTTCCCTATGAGCCTGAAAAATGGCGGAAGGGCGAAAGCCTCCCGAAAGAGCAGGGCCTTATCGTCGGCTGGAGGAAAGCGCCTTTGTTTGACGATACCGCTCCACACGGGTATGCGCTGGTAGACGATGACGATATCCACTGCCTGATGATCGGCGCGGCCGGCGTCGGCAAGACCGCAAACTTCCTCTATCCGAATCTGGAATACGCCTGTGCCTGCGGCATGAGCTGGCTCTGCACCGACACCAAGGGCGACCTCTACCGCAACTACGCCGGGATCGCCAAGGACTGCTACGGCTATGAGGTGGCGGTCATCGACCTGAGAAACCCCACCCGCTCGGACGGCAACAATCTGCTCCATCTGGTCAACAGGTATATGGACGCCTATCTGAAAAACCCTCAGAACCTGGCATACAAGGCTAGAGCGGAGAAATATGCCAAGATCACCGCCAAGACCATCATCTCCTCCGGAGGCTTCGATACGGCGATGGCCGGACAAAATGCCTTCTTCTACGACGCGGCGGAAGGTCTGCTGACCTCCGTAATACTGCTTATCGCCGAATACTGTGAGCCGAAGCAGAGGCACATCGTATCGGTGTTCAAACTCATACAGGATCTGCTGGTGCCCAGCGGCGTCAAGGGCAGGACTTTGTTCCAACTGCTCCTTGCCCACCTGCCGGACGAGCATAAGACCAAGTGGTTTGCGGGTGCGGCGCTCAACTCGGCGGAGCAGGCCATGCAGAGCGTCCTCTCAACCGCGCTCTCCCGGCTCAATGCCTTTCTGGATTCCGAGCTGGAGCAGATCCTGTGCTTTGACACGGCAATCGACGCGGAGAGGTTCTGCACCAAAAAAAGCGCCATCTTCCTTGTCATGCCGGAGGAAGATAACACAAAATATTTCATCATCAGCCTGATCGTCCAGCAGCTCTACCGCGAGATCCTGTCGGTGGCCGACGAGCATGGCGGCAAGCTCCCCAACCGGGTGATGATGTTCCTCGACGAGATCGGGACCATACCCAAAATTGAGTCTGCTGAGATGATGTTCAGCGCCAGTCGTTCGAGGCGGGTGTCAATAGTAGCGATCATACAATCCTTCGCTCAGTTGGAGAAAAACTATGGCAGAGAGGGTTCGGCCATCATCATCGACAACTGCCAGGACACGGTGTTCGGCGGCTTTGCTCCTAACAGCGAGTCGGCGCAGATTTTGTCGAAAGCCATGGGAAGCAAGACGGTCATGAGCGGCTCGGTCAGCCGGGGTAAAAACGATCCGTCCCAGAGTCTGCAGATGATCGAACGTCCGCTGATGACACCCGATGAGCTTAAGTCCATGCCCAAAGGCCGGTTTATCGTCACCAAGACCGGCGCCTATCCGATTCGCACCCGGCTGAAGCTGTTCAAGGAATGGGGTATTACCTTCGGCAAGCCGTATGAGATCGCCGAACAATCGGCCAGACAGGTAGAGTATGCCGACAGGCACAAGGTGGAGGAAGAAATCATCCTGCGCCATTCCGCCTGTGTGGAGGTGCCGGAGGAAGCTGAAACAGAAGCAGCTGCGTCGGGCGGCCCGGTGCATACGCCTGTTCAGGGTATAACCTTTGAACAGTTTGTGCAAAAGCAGGAACCTGAAAGGAGATGAAGCTGTGGGTTACTTTACATCTGTTTATACCTCGGAACTGCCGCATCGGGCGAGGGCTGTCTATATGTACCTGCATGACCGTGCCGACAAGGACGGCAAATGCTACCCTGCGATTGGTACCATCGCCAGAGAGCTGAAGCTGTCTCGCAGTACTGTCAAGCGCGCCATAGCCGACCTTGAGCAAAGTGGCCGTCTGCGCAAGGAGCAGCGGTGGCGGGAAAACGGTGGCAAGAGCAGTAATTTGTACTATATTCAGCAGCTGGATTCAAGCTGAACGACTAAAAAATGACCTTCCCCGCCAAGGGGAAGGTCTGTACTTTCTATGAACCATGGAAGGGTTCATGGTGAGCCGTCAAAGTGAACTTCTCATTTTAAGGAAATATCTAACACCAGAGAAATAATAATAATTTAGGAGCATTTCTGTAAGGGAAATATCTGAACTTTGAAAAATGAGACGCCAGGCAATAAAATAGTGATGTGTCGATCGGCCAAGAAAGGCACAAAACAAAGAGGTGCATCCTCTGTGGTTAAGATCGGAATTTTCGGAGTATCAGGTTTGTATAGGCGGAGAAGCATAGTTTGAAAGAGTTCAGACATGAGACTGCGTAAAAAGAAGGGTACACCAAAATAAGCCCACCAAATGCGGACTTTAAAAATGAATATTGAATTAAAGTATTAAGTCGTATTACGCATATCGGGT